>NZ_JAHWIW010000040.1:0-46633 GCF_025377065.1 Pseudomonas sp. HD6422
GCTGACGACTCATGGCACCTCCTATTTGGGCCTCATTATGAGGCTTGGAGGTGTCTACGAAACTAGGGGCGATTCAAGATAGGCAACGCGGTTGTTCGCTTGCGTCATGTGTCTCGGTTACGACTCCAGCAGGCTGGTACCAACGTAGGTGTGGCCTTGACGGCATTGCTGTACCTTGGCAAAGCAGAGCTGACTGAACTGGCGTTAAGCAAGATCGCCAACTCACTTAGCGTTGAGGAATTCAACCAGCTTATGGACTGCAAAATGCCTGACTGGATGCGGTCGGCTTTGGCCAGATCCGCGAAGGATCATGCGTGCCGAGATAGCACCTCGACGTACCCCGCAAGCGTGTGACATGTGTGGGAGTTTGATGTCGTAATGATGCGGACGTGCACTACGTGTCGATTGCTGAAATTTGTAAATGACTGAGCTCAATCCATTGATTCCCTTGGTTAAGGCTATAGGCTGCCGCCGGACGAGTCGGCGCCATAGAACAGCTCATTGCGCGTCTGCCTAAATGTATACACAATGATCAATTCGCCCCAAAAGCGTGCTCACTTGCTCGTAGCCCGATCTGGTCGTCAGTATGCTGCAAGGTACTTGATGTGCTAGTCCGATGGCGGGCTTGTATAGCCAGAGTACGGCAAGCGTTCGAGATCCAAGCACATGAGTAGCTAGTGCTAATGCCTGCTGGCACCTTCCAACGAAACACCGATGGACGAGGCTCCAGCAACCCAATGGTGCAATGGGGCAAAACGCGATTATTTCAGTTTTGTTCATGTTGCACCCCTCAAAGGTGAATCCTGCCTTTCAGCCACACAGTCGCCCAGCGGGCTCCATTTTTTTGCCGCTTTGCGCGGCAATGTCGAGCAATCTTCCTTGTTTCTCAGACCGAGCAAGCAGAATCTCTCGTGCGCCGTCTTCAATTGTCGACTTTAGAAGCCATCTGTCAGTCTTTATTTTCCGTCGACCCTTCATCGCATATCTCCGCCCGTAGGGCCTGGGGGCACCAGCTACAACTGAAAGGACCTCGTAAACCCTGGTTACGCCAGCCAGAATAGCTCGGCTCCTGCAGTGGGCTCCATTCAATATGGGTATGACAGCTATGCCCGTGTATTGGCTGTGACGGTACGGCTTATGGATGGCACCCTTTCTTAGCCTAGCTACCTAGGTCGCCTTCTGCTTATGAGATGCCTGACATGCCTAATGCACTGGCCTCCTTGCTGTAACGCAACAGATCCTCCCACACAAATCTGATTGGGTAATGCACGCACATCTACCGTCGGTAGCGG
The DNA here is from genome assembly GCF_025377065.1 of Pseudomonas sp. HD6422. NCBI lineage: Bacteria > Pseudomonadati > Pseudomonadota > Gammaproteobacteria > Pseudomonadales > Pseudomonadaceae > Pseudomonas > Pseudomonas sp. HD6422. Next base: position 1,293 of record NZ_JAHWIW010000040.1, read on the forward strand.
CGCGCCGTCTTGGATGACTCGAAATGCTGGTACTGCTGGCGGCACCTATGTGGCCGCTTACCTCATGCATCGCGCCCCTTTTCTAGATGCTAGTAGCCACTGGCCATCGAAGTGGTGTTATCTTGCCTGGGTGAGCATAACTTATGAGTTTCGTATGATTAAGGATGACGAGATGGAGCAGGGTAGTACGGATGCAAACAAAAATTTTTCTGTTAGGTATAAAGAGCTAGACATAGAAGATGGCGGTTGGCCGAGCGGAGAGGACAAGCTTTCAAGGCGAAAGGAGATTGAGAATCTGACGCCGCTCTTGGTTAATGCGCAAGCCCCGCTTGTTATTTGTTTGGATGCTCCGTGGGGTGCGGGAAAAACAACCTTCGTTAGGCTTTGGTCAGAATATCTCCGAACGATTAATGTGGCTAATTTATATTTAAATGCGTGGGAGAGTGATTTCGCCGAAGACCCTCTTTTGCCTCTGATTTCAACGCTGGATAAATGGATTTCAGCTGAGCTAGATGAATCCAAAGCGAAAGCTGCCTGGAGTAAAGCGAAGAAGGTGGTGCCTGGCATACTTAAGTCGACAGCTGTCGCTGCGGCTAAGGCCGCTTCATTTGGTCTGCTAGACATAGACAAAGAAATTGAGAAGCTGGCGGCCGATGTAGTCGGAGGCGCTGTTGGTGATGTTGTTGATAGATTTAATGTTAAACAGAAATCACTTGAACAGTTTAAGAAGCAGCTTTCTATCGCTTTGGAGGGGTTGCCTGACGGCCAAAAAAACCTCGTGATATTTATTGATGAGCTTGATAGGTGTCGACCTAACTATGCGATCGAGACTTTAGAGCGTGTGAAGCATCTTTTTGATCTCGATCGCATTATTTTCATAATTTCAATGAATCGCGATCAGTTAGGTAAGAGTATTCAGGGTGTCTATGGTTCGTCGTTCAATGGGGCTCATTATTTAAAGCGCTTTATAGACGTTGACTACCATCTGCGGACGCCTTCCATAAAGGAATATATCTCGGTAAGGTTGCATGAGCCGGAAATTGAAAGTTATTTTAAGTCGCGCCGAGATGGACAGTATGATCATGAGCATATCATTGAGCTGATGGCGTATTTGGCGTCTCGCTTTGAGTACACACCTCGTGATGTTAATCAGTTGGTTGGGAGGCTTAAATTAATATTTCGTAGCATTCCTGCCAATCATTATCTTGATGAGTCGATCATAATACCGCTTCTAGTGCTGAGGCAAGAGGCACCGGCACTCTACAATCGATATTCAAAAGATCCATTTTGTGCGAATGAAGTGATTGAGTTTTTGGCGGGCAGTCGAATTGGACAGGGCACATTTGAGCATCGGATCGCGGTCATGTTTGGTTATCTGCTAAGGCCGGCTATGGACTCGCAGTCAAAAGAAGGTGTGGAAAGAATACTAGCTCCCTGGAAAGAATGGCATGGTCAAGTGGCGGAAATGGAAAAAACTTCATATCCATCAGAATTCCAGCGCGCAATTAAGGCGGTTTTGGAGTTTGCCACTGATGATCGTGAGTTCAGGGGGCGTAGAGGTATAAGCACGGTGGTCTTCAATCGAATCGAACTAGCCGGAGAAATTAATTTTTCATAACTCCTCGCTGAACCCATGGGTGTCTAACGGCATCCGTGGGGAAAGCGTTATCTTATGACAATCGCTCATCACGGTCACGTTCGTATGCCACCTCCTGATTGCTCAGACTCAATGTCGCGTACTAGGCCACTCTTGGAAATGTAGGGCGGACCAACGTGCTTCACGTTGCGTCTTTGCATTCGCTTATCATTAAGGGCAAGGGCATCATCAGTCGCATCGGTTCCATGGATAGATGGGTGGCTTACACGCTGCCCAGGGAGCCAAAAGCAGGTACTTTAAACAAATCGCCACGTTGAGCAGAATAAGCCAGTGCTGATGTCTAGCTCGTGACCGACCATAACCAGGCAAACCAGTGAGTTGCTCCATGTCTGAAGGTATCAAGAACACCGCCATCACAGCATCAGGCTACATCTATCAGACCCGACAAGGGATCAGGGTCCTTTGTGACTGGCTTGATGCCCCAGCTCGCTACACTCGTGTGAAGTTTGAATGTGATGAGGAGGTAGTGGCCCCTAAAGGACTGGATGACATCGTGGTGGAGCGCGCCGACGGCCTGTTTGATCTGCAACAGGTCAAGTTTACTCCAGATTCAGATGCCCATCCGCTGTGTTGGAGCTGGCTTTTGGAGAAAACCGGTAAGACTGAGAAAGCTCGATCTATGTTGCGGAAGTGGTTTGATGCCTTTCAGGCGTTGGACCCGGCCAGAATTGGCGTGCTTTCACTCACGACCAATCGCCGTCCAGACGCAGAAATCGAATCTTGCTTGGAGCACGGTCGGATTGCATTCATCAAAATTCCAGAACCCAGACGCTCTCAGATCGTCGCTGCTCTGGGGGGCGAGCAGGAGTGCGAGGCATTTTTCAGTCATCTTCAGGTCATACATAGTGACAAAGGGTTCGACAACCTTGAACACGAGATAGATGCGCGCTTGCGTAAGCACGGTACTGGCGAAGGTATTGCCACTCTTAAAAATCTTGCTCTGAATTGGGCAACTCGACTGAATTCTCCGCCTCCGGACGGTTGGATAAAGTTAGAGCAAATACAGGCGATCCTTCGCTCCACGCCACCTACTCCGTTACCAGAAGACTTCGTCGTGCCCGAGGGCTACGAAGTCCCCGATGAGACATTTCACGAAGCTTTTCTCCGTGATGCCGTTTCGACTACGGGGCAGGCGATGGTGCTAACTGGGCCTCCAGGTCGGGGGAAAAGCACTTACTTGAGCGCCTTGTGTGACGCCCTCGCTGAGCAGGGGATACCTACGGTTAGGCATCATTACTTCCTTTCTGTCACTGAGCGAGGGCGTGACCGAGTCAACAGCTATGCGGTGGTGCAATCGATTGAAGATCAAGTGAAGCGATTCCATCCTGACGTATCGTTTGGAGGAGGTGATCTGCGCTCAATCCTGGAGGCCTGCGCCACATACTACAAGGATCTTGGAAAGCCATTCGTTGTTGTCCTCGACGGGCTGGATCATGTATGGCGCGACAACGCTGAAGATAAGCGGCCTCTGGATGACCTTTTTTCTCAAGTAATACCCTGTCCTGAGAACATGGTGCTGCTTGTTGGTACCCAGCCCGTCGACGACGCCCAGTTGCCGACAGATCTGCTCGCTTATGTGCCCAAGGAGGAATGGCGTACGCTACCCGCGATGTCTGAGAATGCTGTCCTTTCGCACCTGCGGAAGGTGTATCAGGAAGGGAGGCTCGCAACTGGTTTTGATGATGAGCACGAGATTGAGCGACAACTACAAGAAGCCGCATCCGCGCTTCGGACGAAAACCAATGGCCATCCGCTGCATGTAATCTACGCCGTTGCCGAGCTTGAACACGCGGGCGGCATGCTTTCCAAGAGCGACGTAGACCAGCTAAAAGGAGATCTCGGTCGCGATGCGAGATTTTATTACGCATCGCTGTGGGAACGGCTTCCTCCTAGCCTGAAGGATACGTTGAGGCTAGTTTGTGCTTTTCCATTTTTTTGGCCTAAAACCGCCTTTGTTGAGATCGCCCGTAGAGTAGGTTCAGCAGAACCTGACGTCCCTAAAGTCGGGCATTTGCTTCACTCCTCTCCAGCTGGCTTGAAAGTCTTTCACGAAAGCTTGGCCGTTTTTGTACGGTCGACTACGGACTACATGCTTCGCATTACTGAGTTAATGCCGATAGTGGCGAGTTGGCTGGAGAGCGATGCCCCCAACTCTCTGCGTGTCAACTGGCTTTGGACAGTCCAGGCTCGATTAGGTGCCCCCCAAAATCTTATCAGCGGCCTCACACGTGACTGGATCATGTCGCGGTTGGAGGAGGGATACCCGGAGTCGCTCTTTGACATGTTGTTGTCCGATGCACTGATAGCCGCCTTGACGACGAAGCAATTCGCCGAATCTTATAGATTGGCGCACCTGAAAGATCGCATGGTGGGCGGCAGTCAGTACCAGATGCAGGGCGACGACATCGCGCGCCTAATCTCCTACACCTTGGCTCTGACCGGGGAGGAGAGTGTAGTGCGTGAAGCTGTTGCTTCTAGGCACGAAGCGGATGTTCTACATCTTGCGGCGCTCGGCTTGGCGCTGCAAACCCGGGGTGACCCGGTTCAGGCAGAGATATGCGCGGAGGAAGCGTTTCGCCGGTTCAGAGGATTGAGTCGATTCTCTAATCGTTATTCCTCCACCAGCGGCGCAGACGAGTTCAAGTTCTTGGTAGATATGTTCGCACGGCTTGGCATTATTGGAGCCACTGCCGACTCGCTGGCTCGGCTTGTAACGGAAAACACTCCCATTGTCTGGTTGCCGCGGGTTCAGCTTTTGGTTGAAAAAGCCAATTTGGACGAGTTGATGCAGGTGGCAGCCCTTCTTCCGGACAACCACAGCAAGGATCTCGTCAGCGACGCCTGTGTTCGCGCTGCTGCAGGTGCAGGAGCGAGCATCCTCGAGCGCACGGATTTCCATTGCCTGAGCAAGACGCCTTTGGTTGCAACTTTGGAAGTAGCTTGGACACGCACAGCCAGCCTATTGATCAAGCCTATTCCCATCAAATGGCTTAGTGGGGAGTATTACGAGCATAAAGACAACTTGGCGAGGCTGGTCCACCACTGGTTTTTCTCCTCAGTTCACCTGGGCCTAAGCATGCTCGCGGCCGGTGCGACCGCTTTTGAGTTCATCCCGGCCCCAGTGTTCAAAGACAGAACGAACATTACTGCATTCCTCAGCGAGCTCGCTCTGGTTGCAGATGAGATTGCGCAGTTGTGGTGGGAGGGGCAGTTTGTAGATTTCCATGAACTGTACAAGCGGCTTGAGACCGTTGAGTTCAAGTTTTTGAAGCAAGATTATCATGAGACTGCTGCAGCTGAGGATTTTCGAAGGGCATTGCACCAAGTCGCGTGCGATATTCGTACAGTTAGCGTACTTCTGGACGGATCAGGCATCAATGTATCACTGACCCACTCCACGCTAACTGAGGCCTCTCGGTGTGCTTGGTTCGAAAGTGGATCATTTCGTACAGATTACGCGGCGGGGCTGCTTACAACGATGGATGCCGATGCGGCAGCGGCATTTGTTCAGGATCAACGCCAAGTGCTCGATGCAGAAGTGCGCCATGAGACAAGCGTTCATCTTCAAACACCTCTGGAATTGTGCGCGATTGCACTACGGCATGGGGTAATCTCCAGTGCCCGTGAGTTGTGCAAGCAGACGTGGGAGTTGACTACTGGCTATGCACATCGGAAAGACCCCACCCTCAACAACACCTTGGACGCTATCCGCTACTTGGCGGATGTTGCCCAGGACGACGCGCGCCGCCTACTCAGCCTCGTTGCACCGCAAGTCCATCATGTATTGGATTACACCGACGGGAAGGGCACGAGGCATGTTCTTAGTTCTGCTGATCGTCTGTTAGCTAAGCTGCAGCCTTCAGCACTGGTCATCAAGTACGAAGAGCACATTCATGCTGGAGACTGGTCGCTGGCTGAGGATAGTCTCAAGGAATACATCATGGAGGGCATCAGAAACAGTTGGCCTTTGGATGCGGTGCTGCGAACCGGACTCCACCCTGAAATATCTCAGGCAATCAAACAGCTTGACCAAGAAGGCATAACTACCGCTGTAGAACGGCTTACCGTGTTGGAACAGCACGCTGGCTGGGACCTTGGTTCTCTGATGCGACCAGAAATGGTTGGGAGCAAAACAGAAAGCAAACCCTACACGGACGATTTCACAAAGTACGAGCCGGCAAGACTCGATGACTTGCTCGATAGCCTCAGTTCTAGCTACCACGAGCAAGAGCGTGTTCTTCGTGCTTGGTACCAGCACTGGGAGAAGGCTGGTCAAGGTCAGCAATTGCTGATTGCCCTCGACGATTTACTGCTATCTGACGAAGGGCGCCGACGCGGAGTTTTTGCGCTGTCGGATCTGGCCTTTGAGACACGACGAAAGCTGAGTGGCTTAAATTCAGCATGGAAGTATCTTGTGCAAGCACACATCCGGAACGGCGCATGGTCAGGCTTCGTTGAACCTGAGGAGAGAACCTTGTCTAGGTTGGAGCTCGTCGCAAGACGTTATCCGCGGCGCTGCGACGATTTTGTAGCGGAGACGACCTACAGCATGTTTGGCAATCCAGAAACGTCTCGTGTGGCACCTTCAGAATTGATGGTTTACTTCTACGCGCGACAGAACCGGATTGCGGAGGCAGTCGCTTTCGCCGAGATGATGGTCAATTGCGTTATTGACGACACCCGTACCCTACCGCTAGAACCCCCGCGATGGGCGTCGGCATTAACAACTTCTACATCGGTGGAGCATTAATGGACGAGCTTCGAATTCTGATTGCCAGGCTAGGCTGGCCGTCTACAACTGCCAGATGGTGGGCTATGCAAGAGCTGGCCGCGTGCTTGGGGAGATCAACAGCGGAAGCTGAGGCAGCATTGATCCAGCTATTGAAATCCTGTCGGCTGGAGGCAGAAGTAATCGAGATCCTCTGCATATTCTGGATTGCAGCAAGAAGCAATGGTTACAAGGCGCCTGCGCAACTTGGCGAAAGTATCCAGCGATCATCCATTCTTGCGGACTTACTTCTGGACAGTCTAGGTGTTTGCAAACCCCTTGGAGATTCGAACCTAATTGAGGTGCCGGTCGACTTCGATATCCCCCAAGATTTTGAGGATGTACAAGGTTCTGATTTGCCGCGGATATTCAGAACTACAATGATTAATCTTGAATACCAAACTGGCCTGCCGTTTCTTCAACAAATGGCGTTTGAGTGGACGTTAAACCACTCTGTGTACCCAGAGGCACCATTCCAAGGAAACCTCGGGCACTTCATCCGCCCACTAGGAGAGGGGTTTGTAGGGCACCTTTCTTCGCGTACAGCACTTCGCTCCATCTCCGCTTATCTCCGAACTATTGCGGTCGCGACTGAGTGTTGGGGAATACCCATGCCATCCGCAGTGGATAGAGCTTTGCTGGCATTACCAATCCATCCGACATTAGCCTTTCTCACCCCGCAACGGCCACAGTGGTTTCCTCAGGCGACAGACTTTGAGGGCGACAGTGCATTGATTCAAGCGTCTTTACAAGAAATGCTTATGCAGGTCCAAGCAGAAGAAGGTGGCGAGCTGATCGCTTTCGCCTCTCCTATAGTGATATCGAGGGAGCGGTGCGTAGAGGTCTCTTGTGTTCGATGGTCACAGGCTGTTGGCAGCAGTATTGCGGATGAGGACTTGGCTTTACATCTAGATGATTATTGGCATTACCGACCAGGAATTCGTAGCTCCGCTCTTGAGCCCTTGGGTGTGTCGACCTTGTTGTCGCTTCCCGGTGGCTTCAACAGTATCCTTGACGGCGAAAGCAAAGCATGGCCGCTTTCAGCGCCGCTCGACTTCGATCGTATCGGATACCTTCAACACGATTTGTACCCCGAGCGCTTGATGATGCCGACACTGCCAGGCAAAGACGGGGCAGAACTTTCACCCCATCATGGCAGGTTGGTGATCAAGGATCGTGAACAAGTGGTTGCGAGTCTCTGTTATTGGAACGCTGGATGGGGAGTGGCACGACCTACGCAGTTTGGTGGTCACTGTGGTTCAGCTCTGATTTCCCGAGGAACTTCGTATCGCGAAGGCGCTATTTTTGAAACTCCGGGAGTGCGGTCACTCTACTTATGGAAGGTCAGAACTCTGAGCCGCCACAACAGCTTTGGCAGCTTCGATGAAACCATAACGATGGGTGCATTGTTCGTTTGATATGGAGGTATTTTTGTGAGCACGCGTTCGTCACTAAATCGAGGCGTTAAAAGGTCCAGATCGATGCGTACGATAATGATGATGTGAAGCTGAATTATGGTAAGCGTCCTGCCAAGTTACCTTCCGTATTCCAGTATTAAAGGCGATGGTGCCCGCGTATTTTCAAGTGGACGCGATCACCCTTAACCACGCGAGGTGTGTTGGGCAAGCACTATTTCATATCCCACCGCTTGCGAATTGCAGAGAGTATCTACCGGCTCCCGGCATCGCCGAAATAATCATTCTTTGCGACCAGGCCGAGATTATCGGTGAGATCCTGGCCATCTTCGCTGAACAGATGTTGAGTTCGCCGTTCCTGCTTGAGGTAAGCCAATGTTTGGAAGAAGCAATCCTCACACAGGTGCAGCTCATAGCGCTCCCCATCATGGGCAGTGCCATAGCCCCAATGTGCTTGTAGGGTGCCGAACTGATGCCCGCCAGTATCCAAGCGGGTGGAGCAACGGCATACATCGCACACGACGTCTGTAACGGTCTCGACCTCAGCTCTTCCGGTTATTTTCATCGCTGACTCCTACAAATGCCCCTGACTTTCGCTTTCAGCATACAGCCTCCAGGACGGAGCGTAGGCTAGCCGAAGCATTTCAAGACGTTCACCGACTTAACGTAGTTGTAGTCACTCATGTTCGCATGGATGGAAATCAGGACGTTGAAGGTCTTTCCCAGGCAGGCAGGGATGAGATGGTGTCCATAACTGCTGTACGTTCGGATTACGCTGCCCGCACCCCTACGTTCGGACTATCGTCGAAGATCATCAGGCACGGCAGATGGGCCATTACCCGGCCGACCGGGCCGAGGTCGGCGGCGAAGGCCTCGATCAGCGGCAGTTCCTGGCGATATCGCACCTGCCGCTCCCGGCTCAGGCCTGCCGGCATGTCCAGGCTCACCAGGCGCCAGGGAATGGGCGACCAGACCAGCAGGTACATGGCCATGACCTCGGCGAAGGTCACCAGGTGATTGTCGGCGTTGCTGGACGAGAATATCGGCTTGCGTTTGCCGCCGAAGAAACGCTCGCGCAGGCTTTCGTTTCGGGCCTGGGCGGGCAGCAGGTCGGCTCGGTGGTAATAGCAGGCAGGGTGGTTGTACAGGTCGGCGCTGTTGGCGACCCGTGCGCCTTGCAGTTGCTCCTCGAACAGCCCCAGGCGGGCGATCAGCCCATGGATGGCGCAGAGCATCGGCCCTGCGACGTCATCGGCGTAGACCTGGTCGCCGCTCATCATCAGCAGGGCTGGGCGTTGTTCAGGGCGTGGGCAGGTCTGCAGCAATCGGTCGGCGCAGAGCATGCCGTCTCGCGCTGGATGATGCGGTTTGCGGCATGAGCCGTGGAGCAACTGGTCAAGGCGCCCGCGCAGTACGAAACTGGGGCATTGCTGGCCGGGATAGAGCAGGTGCGGTGCCCACTCGGCGATACCCTGGCCGGCCAGGCGCACATCGTATTCCAGCGCGACATCCGAGGGCAGGGGCCGGCTGAAATGCACGTCGAGCAAGTGAACGAAGGCCTGCGTGCCGATCGGCAAGGTCTGGCAATGGACCTCCGGTGTCGTCTGAGGAAGGTCAATGCTGAAGGTGGGCGGCTCGGGCTGCGTGGCGACCAGCCAGATGGCCAGGCGTTGCGGCTCCAGGCGGCGTAGCACTGGGCCGGCGAGAACGAGGGGCAAAGAAGAGGACAAGGTCATCGACAGCTCTGGTGGCGTGGTGGGCCATTCGCGGGCAAGCCGGGGCGCCGAACCGCCGCTCCCACAGGTCTGGCGCCGTTTCGTGACTGACGGGCGTTTCTGTAGGGCTGGCTCGAACGCGTCGTGCACAAACGAAACGGGCGGAAAATGCTGAACATTTCCCGCCCGTCAGGCAAACCGGATGTGTATCAGGCTTTGTCGGCCATCAGCTTCTCGAGTTTTTCCTGGTCCCGGGCGAACTGGCGGATACCTTCGGCCAACTTGTCGGTGGCCATGGCGTCCTCGTTCATCGCCCAGCGGAACCGGCTCTCGTTGAGTACCTGCTTGGCCTCACCGGCGTTACCTGGCTTGAGTACCCGAGGCAGCTCGCCCTGATCGTCGCTCAGCTGTTGCAACAGCTCAGGGCTGATGGTCAGGCGGTCGCAGCCGGCCAACTGTTCGATCTGACCGATGTTACGGAAGCTGGCGCCCATGACCACGGTGTCGTAGCCGTTGGTCTTGTAGTAGTCGTAGATGCGGGTGACCGACTGCACGCCCGGATCTTCGGCGCCCACGTACTCCTGGCCGGTGCTCTTCTTGTACCAGTCGTAGATGCGGCCCACGAATGGCGAAATCAGGAACACCCCGGCGTCGGCGCATGCCTGGGCCTGGGCGAAGGAGAACAGCAGGGTGAGGTTGGTCTGGATGCCTTCCTTTTCCAGCTTCTCGGCGGCACGGATGCCTTCCCAGGTCGAAGCCAGCTTGATCAGCACGCGATCACGGCCGATGCCAGCTTTTTCGTATTGATCGATCAGTTGGCGGGCCTTGTTCAACAGGGCCGGTTCGTCGAAGGACAGGCGGGCATCCACCTCGGTGGAAATGCGCCCTGGGATGACCTTGAGAATACCCGCGCCGACGGCCACGGCGAATTTGTCACAGGCCAGGTCGACATTGCCCTTGGCGTCGCTTTTGACCTGCTTGAGCAAGTCGGCATAGCCAGGGATGGCCGCGGCCTTGAGCAACAGGGACGGGTTGGTGGTGGCATCGACTGGCTTGAGGCGGGTGATGGCGTCCAGGTCCCCGGTGTCGGCGACCACGGTGGTGAACTGCTTGAGTTGTTCCAGCTTGGAGGTCATGGGCGTGCTCTGTCCTGTGCAATGATTCGACCTTACCCGAGCCCCGGCGGCCACTCAAGGGCCAGCACGGGGCGGGGTGTGGGAGTGAGGTTTCGAGTCGAAAGCGCGCCCGGGGTTCCGTCAGCGCCCTTGTAGCAACTCGGCTGCCTGATCGAACACCACCAGGGGCTCCGGCGCCTTGTGGATGTCCGCTGACAGCAGCTGGCGGAACCGCCGCGCCCCCGGGAAGCCTTGGCCCAGCCCGAGGATGTGGCGGGTGATGTGGTGCATGGCGCCACCGCTTTGCAGGTGGGCGACGATATACGGTCGCAGCTGTTCCAGGGCTTCGCTGCGGGTGACCACGGCGGCGTCGCTGGCGAACAGCTGCTGGTCCACTTCGGCCAGCAGGTAAGGATTATGGTACGCCTCGCGGCCCAACATCACCCCATCGAAGGTTTCAAGATGTGCCTGGCATTCCGCCAAGGTCTTGATGCCGCCGTTGAGGACGATTTCCAGGTCGGGGAAATCGGCCTTCAGCTGTGCGGCCACGTCGTAGCGTAGCGGTGGAATCTCGCGGTTTTCCTTGGGCGACAGGCCTTCGAGGATAGCGATGCGCGCATGCACGGTAAAACTGCGACAGCCGGCCTCGCGGACCTGGCCGACGAAGTCGCACAGCTCGGCGTAGCTGTCGCGGCCATTGATGCCGATCCGGTGCTTGACCGTGACCGGCGTCGAGACCGCATCGCGCATGGCCTTCACGCAGTCTGCCACCAACCCCGGATGGGCCATGAGGCAGGCGCCGATCATGTTGTTCTGCACCCGGTCGCTGGGGCAGCCGACGTTGAGGTTGACCTCGTCGTAGCCAGCCTGCTCGGCCAGGCGTGCGCAGGCGGCCAGATCAGCCGGCGCACTGCCACCCAATTGCAGGGCCAAGGGATGCTCTGAAACATCGTGGCGCAGGAAGCGCTGGGCGTCGTTGTGCAGCAAGGCGCCGGTGGTGACCATTTCGGTGTAGAGCAGGGTGTGTTTGGACAGCAGGCGCAGGAAGAAGCGGCAGTGGCGGTCTGTCCAGTCCATCATCGGTGCAACGGAGAACCTCCGGATGACCGGATCGGCGACGTTTGCAGGGGCTTCTGCTGGTTTCGGGTGCATTTCGGTTCTCTCGTTTACTGCTGTGCTGCGGTTTGCGCTGGTGTACCACTTCGGTTGCTCACATGTAGCAATCGAACATGGTGATGTCGCAAAAAACCACATAAAGCCAACCCGGTTTGCCGAGGCAAAAGCGTGCCCCGGCGTGCACCGCGCAGATGGAAAAAGGGGCGATAGTCTATCAGGAAAGCTGATTTTAAGCCCCCACACCGAACCTGTGGGAGCGGGCTTGCCCGCGAAAGGGCCGGCCCAGTCAGCACACCGCTGAAGGACTCACCGCATCATCCCCAACTCCGCATCATCCATCAGCGCCTTGGCCAAGGCCCCCAGATAATGCGAAGCCCAGATCAAATGCGGCTTTTCATCGAGCAGCCCGGTCAAGGTCAATTCCTGCGCATAGCCCAGCAGCTCCGACGCCTGTTCCCGAGCGAAATGGCAGGGAATGCCCGGCTCGATGCAAAATAACGGTTGGGTCTGGTTTTCCCCTTGGTAGAACTTGATTTCGCCGACGGTGGTTTTTTCTCTTTCCTTGGTCATCATTCTCTCTCCCTGAACGTCCAGGTGCCTGAGCTGACCCTACGCCCCGGTCTGTCGAAGGCAAGCGCACGCCTACAGGCCCAGCCTCGGTATTCTCGACTTGGGCGGCCTGATGGTGGTCGCGGGCTTGCCGGCGATGAGGCCAGCTCAGGCGAAACGGGTTTGGTGATTAGCGCTGCAGTGAATCTGCTGGGCGTTGGTGGGCAACGTCGGAGCCGAGCCAATCGTGGGTGGCCAGCATCAGCAGGCTGTCGAGGGAGCGGTGGTGGTGGGGTGGGTCGGGGACTATCTTCAACATTCTCGTTCTCCTAGATAGGCCGACCACCGCCTGCTGTCAAACAGAGGGTGGCAGCTGAACATGGGTTGACAGACCGGCTAGGAGAACAATTTCCGGCGCACACAGAGGTGCCCCATGCACAGCCGCCATAAAGACGAAGCCATGTTGTTCAAACCTAGACGGCCTGTCAAAGCCGGTCGCCGTATTGCGACGACCACCCGAGACTAGGGCGCAAACCAAATCACTGCAATGGCTCGAACGGCCTGGAAGTGTGTTTCGGAAACGGCCTACAAGAAATAGGAACAATCTGAATGTCAGGCCCATTTCCACTCGGCCTTGATCCAGGCTTCCCAAGCGTCAGGACTTGCTTCTGGTCAAGCTCCTCCCCGAAAACAGCTGACCCCCCAGGCCGTGATCTTGAAGGGCAAGTGATAATGCGCCTGCGCATCCCCGATGCCAAACCGATACACCAGTTCGTCAAGAAACGGTACGTCGGGCAAGTCGCTGCCAAGCTGGCGATAGAACTGCGCCACCTGCAGACGCACTTCATAGACGCCCACAGCAAACCGCTCACTCAGCGCAGCCAGTTCCGGCCATTGCCCGCGATCATCGAGGGTGCCTTCGGCGATTGGCACCCCACCGACCACCGCGATGCTCACGCGCAGCCCTTGGGCAGCGCGCCCGCTGGCAATGTCGACGACATGCAGCGAGACGCCGCCGCTCATGCCCAGAAGCCATGGTGAGCGCGGGCCGCCTCATCTTCCAGCACCGGACCATGCACCTGCACGATGCGCTGGCCGCGGGCGAACACTTCGCGGCAGGGCAGGGAGAAGGTGGGGTTCTCCGGGTGGGCGCCGGTCAAGCCAAGCAGCGCATGTTCCGATAGCGCATAGACCACCCGGCCGATTCCGGTCCAGTACACCGCGCCGGCGCACATGCAGCAAGGCTCGGCGCTGGTATACAGCGTGCAGCTTGCCAGTTGCTCCGGGGTCAGCAGCTTGGCCGCGCGGGCCGCTGCGACCAGTTCGGCATGCTGGGTCGGGTCGCCCTCCGGCGGCATGGAGTTGTTGCCGGCGCTGGCGATGACCCGGCCCTCGGCGTCTGCGACCAGGGCGGCGAACGGGTGTCGTCCCTCTTCGCGGGATTGCTCGGACAGGCGGATCGACTGGCGCAGCAGGTCCAGGTCCCGCTCGGATAGGCCGGCGTTGTGGGGGGCTGAGGTCATGGATGTTTCTCCCTGGGAGGCAGTGGAAAGCGCGCCAGCGGCGCGCGTGAAAAAAGGCTCACTTGATCGGGCTGGTATCGACGGCGTCCTGCCGATGGGCGTCGGGCTCGCGGTTGAGCAGCAGGTTGAGCAGGATGGCGCTGACCGCGGCGAGGAAGATGCCGCTTTCCAGCACCAGCTTCAGGGGGCCGCTGACATGCTCGAACAGCGCCGGCATCGACATGGGCAATACGCCGATGCTGACCGATACCGCCACGATCAGGCCGTTGCGGGTGCCCTCGAAGCGCACCCGCGCCAGCTCCTGAATGCCGGCCACGGTGGTCATGCCGAACATCACGATGGCGCAGCCGCCGAGCACCGGCGTCGGCACGCTGGCGATCAGTGCGCCGAGCTTGGGGAACAATCCCATCAGCACCATGATTGCGCCTGCGGCGGCGACCACGAAGCGGCTCTTGACCCGGGAAAGCGCTATCAAACCGGTGTTCTGCGTGAAGGCGTTGTAAGGGAAGCTGTTGAACACGCCCCCCAGCATGGTCGACAGACCATCGGCGCGGAAGGCGTTGCCAAGGGTGCGCTGGTCGGTGGGTTTGCCGGTCAATTTGCCGATGGCCAGGCAGTTGCCGGTGGTCTCGGCCATGATTACCAGCATCGCCAGGAGCATGATCAGCACTGGCGTGAAGGCGAATTCAGGCACCCCGAACGCCATGGGCGCGCTGAGCTCGAACCACGCTGCATCGCCCACCCGGCTGAAGTCGGTCATGCCGCAGGCCGCCGCCACCAGGCTGCCGACGATCAGCCCCAGCAGCACGCTGAGATTGCCGATAAAACCGCGAAAGCGTGCATGGATCACCAGGGTCAAGGCCACCGTGGCCATGCCCAGCATCAGATTGGCCGGTTTGCCGAAATCTGCCGACCCAGGTTGGCCACCGCCGAGCCAGATGGCCGCCGCCGGCATCAGCGAGATGCCAATGACCGTGATCAGGCTGCCGATCACCACGGGCGGGAAGAAGCGCAGCAGGCGGCTGAACAATGGCGCGATGGCAATCGTCAGTGCTCCGGCGGCGATGACCGCTCCGAAGACGTGGGGTAGCCCGAACTCCTTGCCGATCATGATCATCGGCGCCAAGGCAATGAACGAACAGCCCTGGATCAGCGGCAGGCGCGCGCCGAAGCGCCACAAGCCGAGGGTCTGGATCAGAGTGGCGATGCCCGAGGTGAGCAGGTTGGCGTTGATCAGTGTGACCACTTGGGCCTGGGTCAGCCCGAGGGCGCTGCCCAGAATCAGTGGTACGGCGACGGCGCCGGCATACATCACCAGCACGTGCTGCAGGCCGAAGGTGAACAGCTCCCGTGGGGGCAGTACTTCGTCCACTGGATGGATCAGAGGTTGGCTCATGTCGTGACTCTCCTGAAGTGCAGCCTGAAGTGCAGCCTGGTGTGCGGCTCTTTTTCTTGTTGTGGCGCCCGGAGTGACAGGCAGCGCAGGAAAGCGGGGCAGCTGTCGCTGATGTCTGGCGGCAGAATCCTGTGAAATCAGCGATGGAGCAAATGATTAACCATCGCTAATATCGATGGATCGATCGACGTGAACAGGATCAGGTGATGCGCTTTTCTCTGGAGCAGTTGCAGGTCTTCGTCAGTGCCGTGCAGGCTGGCTCGTTCTCTGCTGCAGCGCGCAGGCTGGGCCGTACGCAGTCGACCGTGAGTGCTGCCATCGGCAACCTGGAAACCGACCTGGGGGTGCAGCTGTTCGATCGCTCCAGCCGTATTCCCAGCTTGACCGCCGCTGGGCAGAAACTGCTTTTGCGGGCAGAGGGTATTCTGGAGCGCTGTTACGCTCTGGAGGGCAGCGCCGACAGCCTGGCGGGCGAGGTGGAAGCGGCGCTGACCCTGGCAATCGAAGTGCCGTATGGCCCGCTGATACCGCCTTTAAAGGACTTCGACGCAGCGTTTGCGTTCGTGGATTTGCTGATTCGCCACCCGGTGCACGGCGATGTCAGCGAAATGATCCTGACCGGTGAAGCCGATCTCGGGGTGACCTTCGCGCAGCCCGACTACCCCGCCGAACTTGGCTTTCAGCAGCTAGGCAAGCTGATCATGACCCACGTCTGCCACCCTGATTTCGCCCTGGCGCGACAGTCCCCGGTGAGCTTCGCCGACCTCAACGCCCATCGCCGGTTGGCGTTCTTCGCCCATGCCGAAAAGCTGCCGAGCAGCGAGTACCTGCGCGCCGGTCAAGTGTGGCGGGCAGAGAGCTACCTGGCGCTGGTGGAAATGGTTCGCGGTGGGCTCGGCTGGGCTACGCTGCCGCGCCAGTTGGTGCAGCGCGAGTTGGCGACTGGGCAACTGGTGGAACTGCAACTGGAGGCTTACCCCCACACCGATTGGCTGGTGGGTGTCGACCTGCTGTGGCATCGCAAGCGCCAACCGGGGCCTGCGGCGAGTTACCTGCGCGAGTGCCTGCAGCGCAGCAAGGTGTTCGAGTTGGATCGGCTGGGGAGGTCGACGACTTTGTGAGGGTTGGACAGAGCCCTATGCGAGCTATTGATAAAAGCCCAAACGCCAGACAAAAGAAAGCCCGCCGAGGCGGGCAAGGTCTATCACACGTAGGGATAGGGCTAGGTTCTCCCATCGGGTGTGAAAAATGAGTGAAAGAAAAGTCCCGATCCCGTGATTCTCAGCTTTTTTCACAACCGGCGTCTCATCGCCCACTCAGCACCGAGTCAGCTCGCGCCGCCTCGCTGCCAAGCGCGCGGGGATCAGCGGTCCTTGTCCTGCGGCTGGTTACCGCCCGGCGTGTGCTGGCCACCCATGCGGCCCTCATCCGCAGGCTTTTGCGAGTCGCGCTGATTGCCACCGGCATGCCCACCTTGCCGCTCGGTTTCCGAGGTTTGCTGCCAATCCTTGTTCATCCCGTCTTCGGGCTTCTGCCCAGATTGCCGACCGCCCTGTTGTCCCTGGGACATGTCCTCGCCGGAGCCTTGGCGTCCTTTCTGGCCCGCATCACCCTTGTCAGTCCGGACATGATCGCCCTGGGTTCTGCCATTGTCTTGATCGTTAGCCATGATCGCGTACCTCAAGTGGACACAGGAAGTTCTGTGTTCAATTGAGATTCCTCGCTGTCAGCGCTCGATCCATTGGCGGTGGGCAGTTTCAGACCAAACGCGTGAACCACCCCCGGCCCGGCATTTGGAGCACCAAACGCCATGATCAAGGCGCTGGACCCTCAGTGGCGGGATCAAAACCACATGCGAATGCCTGCAACGAATCGCGCTTCTTCGACATCCCCGTCTTCGTCGCGGACGAAATCCGCCGTCTTGCCGTAAGACCGACCCCAGGTAACGCCGATGTAAGGCGCGAACTGGCGGACGATTTCGTATCGCAAGCGCAGCCCGACCTCGGTATTGGCCAGGCCCGAACCGACCCCGCGTGCCGGATCGTTGCGGCCATACAGGTTGGCTTCGAAGGTCGGTTGCAGGATCAGACGGTTGGTCAGAAGGATGTCGTACTCTCCCTCCAGCCGCGCGGCGGTCTGGCCGTTTTCACCGATGAATGCGCTGGCTTCGACTTCGAACCCATAAAGGGCCATGCCCTGGACACCGAATGTGGCCCAGGTTTGTGGCGAGCCTGGCTTGAAGTCCTGGCGAACCCCGGCCAGCACGTCCCACCACGGGCTCACGGCGTGCCCATACAGCACCTGTAGCTCGGCATCCTCGGTGACGCCTGCGGTGCGTTCACCTTCGCTGCGCAACCAGAGCCGGTCGACATCACCGCCAATCCACCCCTCGGCTTTCCAGGCCAGGGCGCTGCCTCCGTCGGCATCCTGATATTCGAGCTGGTCGAGCAGGAAAAAGCTGTTGAGCGCGCGGTCATGAACCTGGTGGCCGCCCAGCGGTGGAAAGGCGGCTTGGCGGTCGGCGTCGGTCAATACCGGGATCGGCGTGCGGCTGGTGCTCGTGGCAGCATCGGCCGCTGGGGCAGGGGGCATGCCGGAATGGTCCATCCCTTCCATGCTGCCATGGTCCATCTGCATCGACTCGTGCCCCATCGCCGAATGATCCATGGGCTGCGCCGCCACGTGCGGCGTTGCACTCAATGTGCCGAGGCACACCGACAGCGCCAGCAGCGAGGGCCGTGCCAGGCTATTGGCCATCTTTCCCTGCCTGTGCTTTGTCGGTGCCCTGCGACTCCATCATCTTGCGGTGATCCATGCCCTGCATGGCGTCATGGTCCATGCCCTTCATCGCATCATGATCCATGCCTTTCATGGACCCATGGCCCATCCCCTGCATGGCGCCATGCTTGCCCATCGCGGCTTTGCCGTCGGCGTTGGGTTGGGCTGTCGGTGCAGCTTGCTCGGCGGGCTGGGTGGCGTCGGCTGACCACGCCGCCGGGGCTTGCACCAGCAGCAGGCCCAACAGGGCGGCAGACATGCAGAAGGTAGTACGTGCGCTTGGCTTGCTCATCTCGGATCTCCCGTTCATTCGTCCACACGGACTTCTCGAAACATGCCCATTTCCATGTGGAACAGCAGGTGGCAGTGATAGGCCCAACGACCCAGCGCATCCGCTGTCACGCGGTAGCTGCGTTTCGAGCCGGGTGGCATGTCGATCGTGTGCTTACGAACCTTGAAGTTGCCGTGTTCGTCTTCCAGATCACTCCACATGCCATGGAGGTGAATGGGGTGGGTCATCATGGTGTCGTTGACCAGGGTGATGCGCAGGCGCTCGCCGTAGCGCAGGCGCAGCGGTTCGGCATCGGAGAACTTGATGCCGTCGAAGGACCAGGCGAACTTCTCCATGTGGCCGGTAAGGTGCAGTTCGAGAGTGCGGCCCGGAGCTCGGCCATCGGGATCCTCGAAGGCGCTGCGCAGGTCCGCATAGGTCAGAACGCGGCGGCCGTTGTCCCGTAGCCCGATACCCGGGTCGTCGAGCTTGGCCGTTGGGTTCATCGTCTGCATGTCGACCAGCGGGTTGCCGTTCTCCGAATCCGGGTGGGACTGCATGGCGCCCATGTCGCCATGCTCCATGCCGGCCATCTGGCTGTGGTCCATGCCTGCCATGTCGCCGTGATCCATACCCATGTCGCTCATCGACAGCAGCGGGCGTGGGTCGAGCGCTGGCACCGGGGCTTGCAAGCCTGGCTGGGTAGCCAGGGTGCCGCGGGCGTAGCCGGTGCGGTCCATGGATTGCGCGAACAGGGTGTAGGCCTGGGCGTCTTGCGGCTCGACGATGACGTCGTAGGTTTCCGCCACGGCGATGCGCAGCTCATCGACCGACACCGGCTCCACGTGCTGGCCATCTGCAGCGACCACAGTCATTTTCAACCCCGGAATACGGACGTCGAAGTAGGTCATGGCCGAGGCGTTGATCAGTCGCAGGCGGACTTTCTCGCCTGGGGTGAAGAGGCCGGTCCAGTTGCCATCAGGGGCCTGGCCATTCATCAGGTAAGTGTAGGTAGCGCCGCTCACGTCGGCGAGGTCGGTGGGGCTCATGTTCATTTCGGCCCACATCTTGCGATCGGCGAGGGTCGCGGCCCAGCCCTTGTCGCTGACGTCTTCGACGAAATCGAACAGTGTGCGCTTGTGCTGGTTGTAGTAGTCGGACTGCTTCTTGAGCTTGGCCATGACCCGTGCCGGGTCTTCGTCGGTCCAGTCGCTCAGCAGCACCACATAGTCGCGCTCGTAGCTGAAGGGCTCGGGCACCTTGGCATCGATCACCAGCGCGCCATACACGCCGAGCTGCTCCTGCAGTCCCGAATGGCTGTGGTACCAGTAGGTGCCGCTCTGGCGGACCTGGAAGCGGTATTCGTACAGGCCATCCGGGGCGATGCCGTGGAAGCTCAGGCCAGGCACGCCGTCCATGTTGGCCGGCAGCAGGATGCCGTGCCAGTGGATGGAGGTGTCCTGGCGCAAGCGGTTGTGCACGCGCAGGGTCACGGTGTCACCTTCACGCCAGCGTAGCGTCGGCCCGGGCAATCCGCCGTTGACGGCCATGGCGGTGCGCGCGGCACCGGTGATGTTGACCGGTAACTGATCGATGAACAGATCGAAGTCACTGCCGCTCAGCACGGTCGGCTGGCCAGGGCTGGTCAGGGCCCAGACTGGCGTGCGCCATAGTCCCAGGCCCGTCAACAGGCCGGTAGCGGCCAGGCCTTTGACGAAACGGCGTCGTGTGGTGGTGCTGTACCTGCCCTGGTGTCCATTCGCTGGTAGGTGCAGATCGGACCCAGGCTAAGCGGGGTAGGCTGTCAGCCAGCTGAAGGCTGCATTACTTTTCTGTCAGCTGGGAGCAGATCGTCAGGGCATCAGCCGGTTCGGACCACTGCAGGCACGTTGATCTTCGCCGATGCTCTGGTCGGTTTCAGGATGCGCTTGGTCGCTCGCACACAACCTTTCGGCCATACAAGTGCCATGCTTACTCGATGCCCCTGGACCCAGTGCGCGCAGACGCACGGCCAGGTGCAAGGAGGCCGCTACCACGTATCCGTGACGTGACCAGCGTGCCGCAGCAGAACACGCCGGATACCTGCCCTCCACAACAATTCAGGCAGGGTCCGTGATGCCGAGGTCCGCTGTATGCCTGATGAATTGCTGTACCTGCCAGAAATCCAGCTCATCCTCGACCGAGAGAAGAGCAAGCCCGGCGCTTTGTTGCCGATCCTTCACGCCATCCAGGATGCCATCGGTTTCATTCCCGATGCCGCTGTGGGCGATATCGCCCATGCCCTGAACCTCAGCCTCGCCGAAGTCCGCGGGGTGATCAGCTTCTATCACGACTTCCGCACCCAACCACCTGCTCGCCACACCCTGCGTCTGTGCCGCGCCGAATCCTGCCAGAGCCGTGGCAGCGAGGCGCTGGCCGCGCAGCTGCGTGAACAACTGGTGCTGGACGATCACGGCACCAGCGCCGATGGGGCCATCAGCCTGCGGCCGGTTTACTGCCTGGGCGCCTGTGCCTGCTCGCCGGCGCTGGAACTGGACGGCCAGGTCCATGCGCGCCTGACCCCCGAGCGCCTGCGTGAGCTGGTTAACGCTTGTCTGGAGGACGAAGCATGCTGAAGGTGTTCATTGCCTGCGATTCAGTCGCCCGTGCGGTGGGCGCCGACCAGGTCGCCAGCGCCTTGCAGCGCGAAGCCGAGCGGCGTCAGTTGCCTCTCGATATCCAGCGCACCAGTTCGCGCGGCCTGTACTGGCTGGAGCCGCTGGTGGAATGTGACAGCGCGGAAGGTCGGATGGGCTTTGGCCCGGTCACTGCGCAAGACGTGCCGGGGCTGCTCGATGCGTTGAGCGGCCAGCCAGGCGGCCACTCTTTGGCGCTGGGGCCGGTAGAACAGATTCCCTACCTCAAGAGTCAGCAGCGCCTGCTGTTCGCCCGCGCCGGCATCACCCGGCCGCTGTCGCTGGAGGACTACCGCGCCCATGGCGGCTTCGCCGGTCTGGCAAATGCTGTTGCCCAGAGCGGCACCGAGGTGGTCGCCGCCGTGCTCGATTCAGGCTTGCGTGGGCGTGGCGGCGCGGCGTTTCCAGCCGGCATCAAGTGGCGCACCGTGCGTGACGCCGTGGCCGGGCAGAAATACGTGGTGTGCAACGCCGACGAAGGCGATTCCGGCACCTTTGCCGACCGCATGTTGATGGAAGGCGACCCCTTCCTGCTCATCGAGGGGATGATCATCGCCGGCCTCGCGGTCGGTGCCGACAAAGGCTACATCTACGTGCGCTCGGAATACCCCGATGCGATCCACGCGCTCGAACAGGCCCTGGTGATCGCGCGCGACGCCGGCTACCTGGGCCGCGATGTCGCCGGCAGCGGCCAGGCCTTCGACCTGGAAGTGCGGGTAGGGGCCGGCGCCTACATCTGCGGCGAGGAAACCGCGCTGCTCGAATCGCTCGAAGGCAAGCGTGGCATCGTTCGCGCCAAGCCCCCGCTGCCGGCGCTCGAAGGCCTGTTCGGGCAGCCGACGCTGGTGCACAACGTGCTCACCCTGGCCTCGGTGCCGATCATCCTGGCCAAGGGCGCGGCGTACTACCGTGACTTCGGCATGGGCCGTTCGCTGGGTACCATGCCGTTCCAGCTGGCCGGCAACATCCGCCATGGCGGTCTGGTGGAGCGCGCCTTTGGCCTGACCCTGCGCGAGCTGGTCGAAGACTATGGCGGCGGCACTGCCAGCGGCCGGCCGCTGAAAGCCGCACAAGTGGGTGGCCCGCTGGGCGCCTGGGTGCCACCGAGCCATTTCGATACACCACTGGACTACGAGGCCTTCGCCGCCATCGGTGCGATGCTCGGGCACGGCGGCGTGGTGGTGGCCGACGACACTTTGAACATGGCCAGCATGGCCCGCTTTGCCCTGCAGTTCTGCGCCGAGGAGTCCTGTGGCAAGTGCACGCCGTGCCGCATCGGCTCGACCCGGGGCATGGAGGTGGTGGATCGCTTGATCGCCAGCGACGATCTGGCTGAGCGTCATGACCAGGCCCTGCTGCTGCGCGACCTGTGCGACACCATGCAGTACGGCTCGCTGTGCGCCATGGGCGGTATGACCGCCTATCCGGTGGCCAGCGCACTGAAGTATTTCCCCGCCGATTTTGGCCTGACCACCAAGGAGGCCGCGCAGTGATCAATTATTTCGACCCCCAGACCGACCTGGGCACGCCGGCCCGTGACAGCGACGTGCAGGTCAACCTGAACATCGATGGCCGCAGCATCAGCGTGCCGGCCGGCACCTCGGTGATGCGCGCCGCGGCGCTGCTCGGCACCAGCATCCCCAAACTGTGCGCCACCGACAGCCTGGAAGCCTTTGGTTCGTGCCGCATGTGCATGGTCGAGATCGACGGCATGCGCGGCTACCCGGCTTCATGTACCACGCCGGTCAGCGAAGGCATGGTGGTGCGCACGCAAACGCCGCGCCTGGCCGACCTGCGACGTAATGTCATGGAGTTGTACATCTCCGACCACCCGCTGGACTGCCTGACCTGCTCGGCCAACGGCAACTGCGAGCTGCAGACCGTCGCTGGCCAGGTCGGCCTGCGCGAGGTGCGGTATGGCTATGACGGCGCCAATCACCTGGCCGAACAGAAGGACGTGTCCAACCCGTACTTCGACTATGAGCCGAGCAAATGCATCGTCTGCAGCCGCTGCGTGCGCGCCTGCGAAGACATCCAGGGCACCTTCGCCCTGACCATTACCGGGCGCGGCTTCGAGTCGCGGGTGGCGGCGGCCGGAGGTGATGATTTCCTTTCCTCCGAGTGCGTATCCTGCGGTGCCTGTGTGCAGGCCTGCCCGACTGCGACCCTCAGCGAGAAGAGCCTGATCCAGATCGGCCAGCCCGAGCGGGCTGTGATCACCACCTGCGCCTATTGCGGTGTCGGCTGCTCGTTCCGCGCCGAGATGAAGGGCGACCAGTTGGTGCGTATGGTCCCGGACAAGAACGGCGGCGCCAACCATGGTCACGCCTGCGTCAAAGGTCGTTTCGCCTGGGGCTATGCGACGCACCCCGACCGCATCACCAAACCGATGATCCGCAAGCGCTTGGAAGACCCTTGGCAGGAGGTCAGCTGGGACGAGGCCGTGACCTACGCCGCCAGCGAGTTCCGCCGTATCCAGCTCAAGTACGGGCGTGATTCGATCGGCGGCATCACCTCCAGCCGCTGCACCAACGAAGAGGCCTACCTGGTCCAGAAGCTGGTGCGCACGGCGTTCGGCAACAACAACGTCGACACCTGCGCGCGGGTCTGCCATTCGCCTACCGGCTATGGCCTGAAACAGACCCTCGGCGAGTCTGCCGGTACCCAGAGTTTCGACTCGGTGATGCAGGCCGACGTGATCCTGGTGATCGGCGCCAACCCGACCGACGCCCACCCGGTGTTCGCCTCGCAACTCAAGCGCCGTCTGCGTGAGGGCGCGCGGCTGGTGGTCATCGATCCACGGCGTATCGACCTGGTCGACTCGCCACACGCCCGCGCCGAGCTGCACCTGCAACTGCGCCCTGGCACCAACGTCGCCATGCTCAACGCCCTGGCCCACGTGATCGTCAGTGAAGGCCTGCTGGCTCAGCACTTCATCGATGCGCGCTGCGAAGGTGAGGACTTTGCCCGCTGGCGTGATTTCGTCGCACTGCCGGAAAACGCCCCCGAGGTACTGGGACCGGTGTGCGGCGTTCCTGCCGAGCAGATCCGCGCTGCGGCGCGGCTGTACGCCACTGGTGGCAACGCGGCCATCTACTATGGGCTGGGCGTGACCGAACACAGCCAGGGCAGTACCGCGGTGATGGGTATCGCCAACCTGGCCATGGCCACCGGCAACGTCGGCCGTGAAGGGGTAGGGGTGAATCCGCTGCGCGGACAGAACAACGTGCAGGGCTCGTGCGACATGGGCTCGTTCCCCCACGAGTTGCCGGGCTACCGACACATCTCCAACGAGGGCGTGCGTGCCGAGTTCGAGCAGGCCTGGGGCGTTACCCTGCAGCCCGATCCGGGTCTGCGGATCCCCAACATGTTCGAGGCCGCGCTCGACGGCAGTTTCAAGGCGCTTTACTGCCAGGGCGAGGACATCGCCCAGAGCGACCCCAACACCCAGCACGTCACCGCCGCACTGTTGGCGATGGAGTGCGTGGTGGTGCAGGACATCTTCCTCAACGAGACGGCCAAGTTCGCCCACGTATTCCTGCCGGGCAGCTCGTTCCTCGAGAAGGATGGTACCTTCACCAACGCCGAACGACGCATCTCGCGGGTGCGCAAGGTCATGCAACCGCTGGCCGGCAAGGCCGACTGGGAGGCGACCGTGGCCCTGGCCAATGCCCTGGGCTACCCGATGAACTACCGCCATCCGTCCGAGATCATGGACGAGATCGCGCGCCTGACCCCGACCTTCAAACGTGTCAGCTACGCCGAACTCGATCGTCACGGCAGCCTGCAATGGCCCTGCAACGACGCCGCACCGGACGGTACACCGACCATGCACATCGAGCAGTTCGTGCGTGGCAAGGGGCGTTTCATGCTGACCGGCTACGTGCCCACCGACGAAAAGGTCAACAGCCGCTATCCGCTGCTGCTCACCACCGGGCGCATCCTCAGTCAGTACAACGTCGGCGCGCAGACCCGACGCACCGGCAATGTCGCCTGGCATGACGCTGACCGCCTGGAGATCCACCCCAGCGACGCCGAGAGCCGTGGCATCGTTGACGGCGACTGGGTCGGCATCGGCAGCCGTGCCGGGCAGACCGTGCTACGTGCCAAGGTCAGTGCGCGGGTGGCACCGGGGGTGGTCTACACCACGTTCCACTTCCCTGAGTCTGGGGCCAACGTGATCACCACCGACAACTCCGACTGGGCGACCAACTGCCCGGAATACAAGGTCACCGCGGTGGAGGTGGTGAAAGTGTTCCAGCCGTCGCAATGGCAGCAGCGCTATCAGGACTTCAGTGATGAACAGCGGCGCTTGCTCAAGGAACGTCGTACCGAAGAAAAAGCCGAGGTACGCCGATGAGCAGCGAGAACCTGGTCAAGATGGCCAACCAGATCGCTCACTATTTCGATAGCGAGCCGGACCATGCGCTGGCGGTGCAGGGAATACGCCAGCACCTGCAGAGCTTCTGGACGCCGGCGATGCGCCGGCAACTGGGTGAGTGGGTCGAGGCCAATACGGGGCAGGGGGTGGACCCCAAGGTATTGGAGGCGTTGAGCTGAACTTTGCCTGACCGGTCCCTCTCGCGGGTTTACCCGCGAAAGGGACGACCCGGAAAAATGAAATGTCCGTCATGTTTGCCACTTCACCCCGGTGCTACGCTCGCGAAATCACTCGCTGCGGATGACACCCATGGACATGAACTGGCACCAGGCCCTGCAAGAGAGCCTGAGCTGGCTGGCAGTCGCCACACTCATCACCTTCGTCGCTTTCCTCGCCGCCGCCACCCTGGCCGTGCGCTTCACCCGTTGGGGCGGGCAGTTCTGGCAACTGGCCGGGCCGTATTTCAGTTTCCGCCGCAGTTGGCGGCCCTTGCTGGCGTTCGCCCTGCTGCTGGTACTGACGCTGTTCGCCGTGCGCCTGAACGTGCTGTTCTCATTCTGGTACAACGGCTTCTACAGCGCCTTGCAGGCCTTGGACCAGAAAGCCTTCTGGTACCTGCTTGGGGTGTTCGGGGTGCTGGCGACCATCCACGTCGGACGCTCGTTGTTCACCGCCTACATGACCCAGGCGTTCAATATCCGTTGGCGGACCTGGCTGACCGAGCGCTTGACCGCCGACTGGATGCGCGGCGACGCCTATTACCGCGGACAGTTCGTCGCCGAGCCGGTGGACAACCCCGACCAACGTATCGAACTCGACGTCAATGCCTTCGTCACCGGCTCGGTGAGCCTGGCCCTCGGTGCGGTCAGTGCGCTGGTGTCGCTGGTGGCCTTCACCGGCATTCTCTGGGGGCTGTCGGCACCGCTGATGGTTGCCGGAACGGAGATTCCACGGGCGATGGTGTTCGCGGTCTACCTCTACGTACTGGTGGCGACCTGGATCGCCTTCCGGCTCGGGCGGCCGTTGATCCGCCTGAACTTCCTCAATGAGAAGCTCACCGCCAACTTCCGTTATGCGCTGATGCGCCTGCGCGAGAACGCCGAGAACATTGCCTTCTACCAAGGTGCGGCAGTCGAGCGAGGAACCTTGCTCGGCCGTTTTGCCGCGCTGATCGCCAATGCCTGGGCCTTGGTGTACCGGGG
The DNA here is from genome assembly GCF_025377065.1 of Pseudomonas sp. HD6422. Taxonomy (NCBI): domain Bacteria; kingdom Pseudomonadati; phylum Pseudomonadota; class Gammaproteobacteria; order Pseudomonadales; family Pseudomonadaceae; genus Pseudomonas; species Pseudomonas sp. HD6422. The sequence goes on from NZ_JAHWIW010000040.1 coordinate 27,854, forward strand.
CCTGAAGTTCGAAGGCTTCAACCTGGGTATCAGCCAGATGGCAGTGGTGTTTCCGTTCATTCTCCAGGCGCCGCGCTTTTTCAGCGGGGCGATCAAGCTGGGGGATGTGATGCAGACCTCCCAGGCCTTTGGCCAGGTGCAGGATTCGTTATCGTTCTTCCGAGAGTCCTACGACGCCTTTGCCCAATACCGCGCAACGCTTGATCGTTTGACCGGCTTCCTCGATGCCAACCACCAGGCGGGTGCATTGCCACACGTCAGCACCGAAGACCAGCCGCAGGCCTTGCACATCCGTCAGCTACAGGTTTCGCGCCCGGATGGCCAGCGCCTGATCGCCGGCCTGGAGCTGGACCTGCAGGCCGGCCAGGCGCTGTTGATCAAAGGCCCGTCGGGCAGCGGCAAGACCACGTTGCTGCGAGCGCTGGCGGGGCTCTGGCCCTACGCTGAAGGGGAGGTGAAGCGCCCGACCGGCCATCGGTCGCTGTTTCTTTCCCAACGTCCCTACCTGCCGCTGGGCGACTTGCGCACCGCGATCGCCTACCCGGCCGAGCCCACGACCCAGGACGATGGGCGTATGCGCCAAGCCTTGCGTCAGGTCAATCTGGCCCACCTGGCCGATCGCCTGACGCAGAACTGCGACTGGTCCCATGTGCTGTCGATCGGCGAGCAGCAGCGTCTGGCATTCGCCCGGGTACTGTTCAACCGACCGCAAATGGTGTTTCTCGACGAATCCACCTCGGCCATGGATGAAGGGCTCGAGCACACCCTTTACTCGCTGCTGCGCAGTGAAATGCCGGACACGTTGCTGGTGAGCATCGGTCATCGAAGCACACTCGCCGGCTTCCATACCCATCGCCTGGAGGTGGATGGCCAAGGCGGTTGGGTTTTCCAGTCGCAGCGGTCGGACGAGGTGCTGGCCTAGCGCAAGGACTGTCGGCGATGAACGCGGCGAAGATGTCGTGATTGAACCCCTGGTGCAGCCCTCAGCGGTCCTGAAGTACCTCGCGAAAGACATCTGGGCGCGAGACGGCAATATGCAGCAGCGATCGCGCGGCGCCGGACGGCATGCGACGGCCCTGCTCCCATTCCTGCAGGGTACGGACCGAAACGCCTAGCAATTCGGCGAATTTGACTTGGGATAGGCCGGTTCTACTACGGGCTTCGGCGGCCTTGGTGACTTCTACCTGGTGCACCGCTCCATAGTGACCGGCTTTGATGTCGCGGATCGATTCGAGCAGTTCTTCGCCAATATTACGCGTGGCATCGCGCGTCATCAGTTGCTTTTCAGTCAGGGGCATAGTTGAGCTCCTTGGCAATTTTGCGCAGCACATGCGCGGGTATGTTCTCTGTGGCGGTCTTGCAATAGATGAGCAATGCAACCAGGGCACCGTTTGCCAACTGGGCAGTGTAGATCACTCGAACCGCTCCCCGTTTGCCTTGGCCGTCGAGGCTCCAGCGCAGCTTGCGGCACCCGCCAGAGCCCGGAATGACCACGCCGGCCTCAGGATCATTCGCAAGATAGGCCATGAAGGCTCCATGTTCCTCTGTGGTCCAGTAATCTGGCCATTGCCTGGAGAAAATTGGCGCTTCGATAATCGTCAGCATACTGCATACCTACGTCTTTGACGTAGGTATTTTGCTCGACCGCTTCCGGATGAAGAAGCGTAAATGTGTGGCTCGGGGTTACCAAAGAGGGGAAGGCTTCACCTGCCATGTAAGAAACGGTCAATTTCCAGGTCGGATATGTAAACTTCGTAAATAAGATTTAAACCCATTTGAGAATGACTATATTCACCATCCCTAGTGACTCCCCAAGCTGTGCTTGAGAGGTCGGAGGGCGAGGGCTTTCCGGCTGCGCAGACGGATCTTGCCTTTGCTCACCTTTCTAGGAGATGTACCGATGCAACCCAGAACCTCACCCAATCGCCTGGCCCTGGCCCTCTTCGCGCTGACCTCGCCTGCCGTGCTGGCAGCCGAGGGCCAGCCAGCTGTTTCTGGCGAGGTACTGGAACTGCCAGTGGCCGATAATGCGCTGGTGATCCAGGACACCCTGGTCACCGCCGAGCGCGAAGCACGTCAGGCCCTGGGTTCGTCGATCATCACCGCCGAGGACATCAAGCGTCATCCGCCTGCCAACGATCTGTCCGACCTCATCCGCCGCGAACCGGGGGTCAACCTCACCGGCAACAGCGCCAGCGGTGCGCGTGGCAACAACCGCCAGATCGACCTGCGCGGCATGGGGCCGGAGAACACCCTGATCCTCATCGACGGCAAACCCTCCAGCGCCCGCAATGCGGTGCGCTACGGCTGGAACGGCGACCGCGACACCCGTGGCGAGACCAACTGGGTGCCAGCCGAGGCGGTCGAGCGCATCGAGATCCTGCGGGGGCCGGCAGCGGCGCGCTATGGCTCCGGCGCCATGGGCGGGGTGGTCAACATCATCACCAAACGCCCAACCGATGAGCTCAAAGGCAACGTCACCTTCTACACCCAGATGCCGCAAGACAGTGCCGAGGGTGCCAGCCGCCGGGCCAACTTCAACCTCGGCGGTGGGCTCACCGACAACCTCGGTTTCCGTCTGTACGGTGGCCTGGCCAAGACCGATGCCGATGACCTGGACATCAACGCCAGCCACGCCAACAGCGCCCTGTCTGCCGGGCGCGAGGGCGTGCGCAACAAGGATATCAACGGCCTGCTGAGCTGGAGGCTCAACGACGAGCATCGCCTCGAAGCCAGCGCCGGCTATAGCCGCCAAGGCAATATCTACGCCGGCGACACCATGAACAGCAACGGTGGCAGCAACATCGACCTGATCTCCAGCCTGTACGGCAAGGAGACCAACGTGATGCAGCGCAGTACCTACGACCTGACCCATCTGGGCGACTTCACCTGGGGTTCCAGCAAGTCCACCCTGGCCTACGAGTACGTGCGCAACTGGCGCCTCAACGAAGGCTTGGCCGGTGGTCCGGAGGGTGCGATCAACGACAGCGGTGCGGCCATGTCGCGTCTGCGCAACACCCGTCTCTCCAGCGAGGTCAACCTGCCGTTCGCCATGGGCAGCAGCGAGCACGTGCTGACCCTGGGCGGCGAGTACCTCTATGAGTCGCTCAACGACCAGGGCTCGTTCCGCCCGCAGAGCTTCGATCCCAGCGGGGGTGGCGATGACGTCATCAGCGGCTTCGACCGTAGCGATTCGAAGATGACCGCCAGAAGCTACGCGTTGTTCGCCGAGGACAACATCATCCTCGGTGACACCACCATCACCCCCGGCCTGCGTTTCGACCATCACGAGACCTTCGGCGACAACTTCAGCCCGAGCTTGAATCTCTCCCACAAGATCACCGAGGCCCTGACTTTCAAGGGCGGCATCGCCCGGGCCTACAAGGTGCCGAACCTGTACCAGTCCAACCCCAATTACCTGTTGTACAGCCGGGGTAACGGCTGCAGCGTGCAGCAGACCAACTCCGGCGGTTGCTACCTGCAAGGCAACGCCGACCTCAAGCCGGAGATCAGCGTGAACAAGGAAATCGGCCTGCTGTACGACCGCGGCACCTGGCGTACCAGCGCCACCTACTTCCGCAACGATTATCAGAACAAGATCATCGGCGGCACCGACGTGCTTTATGCGATCAACAGCGGCCGCCGCGTGACCCAATGGGAAAACGCCGGTAAGGCACGGGTCGAGGGCATCGAGGGCAACTTCTTCATGGAACTGACCCCGACCCTGGACTGGAATACCAACCTGACCTGGATGCTCGACAACGACAACCGCGAGACCGGCGAGCCGCTGTCGGTGATCCCTGAGTACACGGTCAATACCACCCTGGACTGGCGCGCCACCGACAAGCTGTCGTTCCAGGTCGCTGGCACCTATTACGGTAAGCAGAAGTCGCCGACCTACAACTATCGCACCCAGGAAGACTATGACGAGGCCGCGCAGCAGGACGTCGAGGCCTATGGCCTGGTGGATCTGAGCGCAGGGTACAAGTTCAACGCCAACTATGACGTGCGGGTCGGGGTGAACAACGTGTTCGACAAGCAGATCCTGCGCGGCGGCAACGCCAGCAGTTCGGGTGCCAACACCTATAACCAGCCTGGGCGGGCGGTGTTCGCCGCGTTGAATATTTCCTTCTGATCATCGGAGCAGGACCCCACAGCGCTCCAGCCACCGCTCGAAGCAGCAGAACGTGTCGATGGCCGCCTGCACCGTGGCGGCCTGTTCTGCCGGTGCGCTCGGGGCTTGCCCGAGCTGCTCGAGAAAGGCTCGCCAGTAGCTGCCGGTCATCGTCCCGTACACATCGAGAAAGCCTGTGCCGTCGTCGGGACCGAGCCCCAGGCGTTCGGTCATGGCCCGCTTCAAGACCTGGCCGCCCAAGGTCGAGCCTTCCATCACGTACATCACGCCCAGCGCGCGGGCCGCGTCATCGATGCTCGGAAGGGTTTGGCACAACGGCAAGCCATCGATGTCTGCCTCGCTGAGGCCCAAGGCCAAGAGATCGCGAACCAGCGCCGGCGACTTGAGCCGTTCGCCAGCCAGGTATTGGCCAAGGCGTAACTCCAGTGGCGCATGGAAGCCGTAGTAGGCCGCCAACAGACGACGGTAAGCGTGCGTGTCGAAGCCTTCGCGGAAAAACGGCAGGCGCCTCTCCAGGGCCTTATGGCAGTCATGGGTGCCCGTACGCAGGGCAAGCAGCAAGGGGGAGGGGGCGGGAGTAGTGCGGGTCGACATCGATCGGGCTCTGCTGGCAATCTGCCTAGTTTGGAGTGGCATCCTACCGCAGTGTTCCGCGCTGGCCGCGACAAAATTGCCAGCCCGTGGTAAACGAGTCGGCTGCCCCTGTGCGAAAAGCCCCAGCGATGAAACCACTGCACCTTACCCTGATCTGCCACGCCCTGACCGATGCCCAGCGTACCGGCTACCTTTCGAGCCGGCACGATACGATCCTGCCGCTGGCAGCACTGCCGTGGTCTCACGATGCCTCGGTCAAGGTGCTCAGTGCGCCAGAGCGACGGGCCCAGGAGACTGCTGCGTTGCTGGGCTCGCCCGTTCGGCTGGAGTCGGCGCTGGCCGATTGCGACTTGGGAAGCTGGCAGGGGCTGGCACTCAAGCAATTGCAGGCCGAACAGCCCGAGGCGCTGGCGCAGTGGCTGGGCGACCCTTGCAGCAACCCCCACGGCGGTGAGTCGTTCGCCGAACTGCGTCAGCGGGTGACGACCTGGCTAGGTGCATTCGAAGAGCGGGGAGACTGGCTGGCGGTGACCCATCCGTGGGTCATCCGCGCTGTGTTGGTCGAGGTGCTGGGCGCGCCGCTGGCCACGCAGGCGCGTATCGACGTGCTGCCACTGTCTCGGGTGTGCCTGAGCCATACCGGGCAGTGGCGTCTGCGCCTGGCATGAGAGACGGCGTTCAGAACGCCAGTTTATAGCCGATCAGCAGCAGCATTCCGGCCAGGCAAGGCCGTAGTACACGGTCGGAAATGCGTCCGGTCAGGTGGCTGCCCAGGTAGATGCCGGGCAGAGAGCCGAGCAGCAGGTAACCCAGCAGGGACCAATCCAGATTGCCCATGCCGGCATGGCCCAGGCCTGCGACCAGGGTCAATGGTACGGCGTGGGCGATCTCGGTGCCGACCAGGCGTCGGGTTTGCAGGAACGGGTATAGCAGGAACAGGGCTACGGTCCCCAGGGCACCGGCACCGATGGAGGTCAACGTGACCATGATGCCAAGCACCACGCCGGTGAGTACCGTCAGCGCATTGAGGGTGCGGTCGCTGAGGTGATAATGGTCGCCGGCATGGCGGTTGGCGAAGGCCTGCAGGCGTGATTTGAACAGGATCGCCAGGGCAGTGAGGATCAACACCGCTGCCAGGCCTTGCTTGATGATCGCGTTGAGCGCCGAGGTATCGGTGTGCAAGGTGCTGAGAAACCACAGGGTGAGCGCTGCGGCAGGCACGCTGCCCAGGCTAAGGTAGCCGGTGATCTTCCAGTCGATGTTCTTGTTGCGTCCATGCACCCAGACCCCACTGGCCTTGGTGATGGCGGCGTAGAGCAGGTCGGTGCCCACGGCAGTCGCGGGGTTGATACCAAACCAGAGCAGGATCGGTGTCATCAGCGAGCCGCCGCCCACACCGGTCATGCCGACGATGAAACCCACCACCAGACCGGCAATGGTGAAACCGAAAGAACCTACATCCATACGCTACTCGACTGCCCAGCTTTGCCCGTTATCGGATGCAAGCAGCATATAGGTTTTTTTATAGCCAAATAGACTTGTTCGTTATTAGGTTATAACCGAGGCAAGTCGCTCAAACGGCGCCTAGGGTGGCAGGCGAATCAGCAACGGTTGTTCCTGCGCAGGCCGGGGGCGGCTGGCCAGCTGTCCTCTACCTGCCCTGACAGGTAGTACACCCCGGCCATGGCACCGCTCTGGCGGTTTTCCATGAGTTCGCGCCACTCCTGGTTCAGTGCGACGTTGAGGATCACCCGTAACTGCTCGACCATCTGCGGATGTTCGCGGTCGTGGCTGAGCATGCCGTAGCCGGCGGTGGCGATCGAAATCATCGCTCCGGCCACTTTGCCCACCGCACTTGCCACGGCGCTGGCGATACCGCGCGGAGCCAGGGTGGAGCCGAGCTTCTCGCTGGCGCGGGTGGCCACCGAGGACAGGCCGACGTCAGTTTGCCCTGGGCCCTTGGCCGCCTGTTGATGCAAGTGCTCACGCAACGCCGACCAGGCCGGGAGCTGAACCAGTGGCTTGGCCCGCAGTAACTGGTAGAGGCTGGCGTCACGCGCAGCCGGTGGGCCCAGGGCAATGGCCGGTATCCGTGCGAGGCGTTGGCTGACCTGGTCGGCTGGCGCGTTGTAGCGCTGGATGATGGCCGGCAGTTGTTGGCCGAACAACTGCACGTACAACTCGCTGGCGCGCTCGCGGATGCCCTCTGGGTTGATCTGCTCGGCCACTGGTTCGATCACCCGCTCGTGGTATTGCTCCTGCAGGTAGAGCGCCAGGCGTTTCTCCGCCGGTTCACGGCCTTTGCCGCTGTCGAGCTTGTACCAGGCCACTTTCAATGTCAGCCATTGCTGGGTCCAGTAGCCGGTGAACCAGGGGATGAAGTCGCTTTCGGTGCGTTGCTGGACCTGTTCTTTCCAGACCCGCATCGAGCGCCGCGCATAGTCGTTGGCCGAGCCTGCAGCGCCAACCGAGGCTTCGATCAGTTCCTGGTCGATGCGCTGCCACATGGCCGGGGTCAGCACTGCGGGTGGTGGCGGAGGGGGTGGGCGCTTGCTGGCGCAGCCGCCCACGGCCAGCAGGAGGCAGAACAGGATCGGCAATCGCGTACTCACTCGACGGCCTCCTGAAAGTAGAGGCGGGTGGTCATCGGAGTATAGGGTGGAGGCTAGCCAAGCACGAGCTTGGCCTCCAGACGGTCGAGGTGTTGGTTCATCAGGTCGAGGGCTGCGTGTTCGTCGCCGGCTTCCACGGCATCGATGATTGCCGCATGCTCTTGCCACGCGCAGTGGTCGCAACAGGGCGATTCGTAGCGGGCGATGATCAGTGAGGTCATGGGCACCAGACCATTGAGAAACCGTGCCAGCGGCGCATTGGCCGCGACCTGGGCGAGCTTGAGGTGAAATTCGCCGCCCAGGCGTATGGCCGCGCAGCGCTCACCGCGTTGATGGTGCTGGCGTTCGCGTTCCACCAGTTGACGCAGCTGGCGGATCTGCGCGGGCCGTGCGCGTTGCGCAGCCAGGCCGATCAAGGTGGTCTCGGTCAGGCGCCTGGCACTGAGCACCTGGCGAGCCTGCTGGACGTCGGGCACGGCCAGGTGCGCCGTGTGGCTGGGACGTTGCACCACCACCTGCTGGTCCGACAGGCGCCCGAGCACGCGGCGGATGACCGTGCGGCTGACACCGAAGGCGTTGCCCAGGGCCTGTTCGGGCAACAGGCTACCGGGCGGCAGGCGTTGTTCGAGGATGGCATCGAACAGGCGCGGGTAGATCTGCTCGGCCGACAGGCGGGTTTCGCCTGCGGCCAGCAGGGCGGGCAGGTGAGGGGCGGCGTGGGCGGTCATGGTCGCGGTCCTGTCCTAGAGGCCTGGCTGTTCGTCGGGAACGTTCAATTCGATGCCCATGCGCAAGCCTTCGGCAAGAATATGCTTGCGCATCTGGGCACTGGCCTGGGCGCTGTTGCGCTCACGGATGGCGCGCACTACCGCTTCGTTCTCGCGCAGGCGTGCGGTCAGATGCTCCGGTGAGTTGCGCAGCATCTCGGCGCTCTGCTTGAGCGCGTTGCCGGTCTGCTGCACCACGCTTTGGAAGATCGGGTTGCTGGTCAAAGCGAATAACCCCTCGTGGAAGGCGATGTAGGCCGTGACGCCGGCCTCGCTGTCCTCGGCTTCTAGGGCTTCGCGCATGTCCATCAGGATCAGGCGCAACTGACCGATGTCCTGGCTGTTGGCCGACTGCGCCACCAGGCCGACGATGAAGGGTTCGAGGGTGTAGCGCAGCTCCAGTACGTCGGCCAGGCTGGCGGCGGCGCTGGCCTCGTGGCTGGGCGCGTCGGACCCGGCCGGCTCGGCATCGAGCACCAGCACCCCCTTGCCCGGTAGCGAACGCACCAGGCCGAGGGTTTCCAGCACGATCACCGCTTCGCGCAGGCTGGGGCGGCTGATGCCCAATTGTTCGGCCAGCTCGCGCTGGCCGGGCAGCATGTCACCGCTGCGCCATTGCCCACGGGCGAGGGCCTTGCGCAGTTTTTCCACCACTGAATTGACGACGGTCGATGAGCTGATCACGGTGTGCTCCTGGGTGACCGGCGCTGGCGCCGGCCGGCTTCGGTCAGAATTCCTGTTGTTGGGCATTGCCCTGCTTACGTGGCGTGTGGGCGAAGCCCGGCTTGCCATCGAGCACGTTGTGCGCACGCTCCAGATCGATGTCCTTCTCCCAGCGGGCGATGGCCACGGTGGCGACGCAGTTGCCGATCAGATTGGTCAGCGCCCGGCCGATGCCCATGAACCAGTCCACCGCCAGTACCAGGACCAGGCCCACCACCGGTATGGCGGGGACGGCGGTCAGGGTCGCGGCGAGAATCACCAGGGCCGAGCCTGGGATGCCGTGGGCCCCTTTGGAAGTCACCAGCGACACCAGAAGGATGGTCAGCAGGTCGGTCATCTCAAGCGGCGTACCGGTGGCGTTGGCGATGAACACGATGGCCAGGGTCAGGTAAATCGAGAACCCGTCGAGGTTGAACGAGTAGCCGGTGGGGATCACCAGGCCGACTGTGGAGCTGCCGATGCCCAGGTGCTCGAGTTTACGCATGATCTGTGGCAGCACGGCATCGGACGAGGCGGTACCGAGGACGATGGTCAGCTCCTCGCGCAGGTACTTGATGAAGGGCAGCAGCTTGAGGCCGGACAGGCGCATCACCGTGCCGAGGATGATCAGCACGAAGCCGGCGCAGGTCAGGTAGAACAGCGCCACCAGGCCGCCAAGGTGCTGCAGCGATTCCAGGCCGTACTTGCTGGTGGTGAAAGCGATGGCGCCGAACACACCGATCGGCGCCAGGCGCACGATCATGCCCATGATGCGGAACACCACGTGGCTGAGTTCGTTGATCAACCGCGAGATGCCGGCGGCCGAGTCGCCGACCAGGTTCAGGGCGCTGCCGAACAGCACCGAGAACAGCAGCACCTGGAGGATGTTGTTGTCGGCAAAGGCACCGACTACCGAATTCGGAATCAGGTCCATGAAGAAGGCGGAGGCGCCATGGATGTGCTGGCCACGTTCGGCCAGGCTGCTGGCGTCGGCGCTGGACAGTTGGTCCAGATGGATGTTGGCGCCGCTGCCGATGCCACTGGTGAAGGCGAATACCAGGCCGATCACCAGAGCCAGGGTGGTGAGCACTTCGAAGTAGATCACCGATTTCAGGCCGATACGCCCGACCTTCTTCAAGTCGCCGGCACCGGAGATACCGCTGACCACCACACAGAACACGATCAGCCCGATGAGCATCTTGATCAGTTTGATGAAGCCATCGCCCAGGGGTTTGAGCTGCAGGGAGAGGTCGGGGAAGCTGAGGCCGCAGGCAATGCCGAGGGCAAGGCCCAGCACGACTTGCAGGAAGATCGAACGCGAGCACCATTTGAGCATGGGAGTGGTCTCTGGTCGGTGTCCTTGCTTCGGTGCCGCACGGGCGAAAGAGCGCAGGACTTAATTATTGTGGTCTTACCGGTTTGTTCAGCGCGCAGTCATAAAACCGCGAAAAAAACCGACTTGCAAGGGTTTTTGGCCTTACCGGTCTGACCAGTTGTGGTGCACTGACGGTGCAACGGCTCTAAGCCGGTGCACGCGGCGCGAGCTGCAATGAATGAAATTGCGCCTGGGGCCAGGCCCCGACTCACCGCTGTGCAAGCAGCTTGCCAGGACCATGGCGATGCGCGTTTCAGTCGTCGGTCGGACTGAAGGCCTGGGGGTTGGCCTCGCTCAGGGCAGTGGTCAGTTCATCGATCAAGGCGGTCTGGGCTTGCTGGCGGCTGCTGAGCAGCAAGGCCGAGGCCTGGGCATAGAGGCCGCTGTCGTGACTGAGGTCGACCCGTTGCAGTACGCCATCCTGGCGCCAGGTGATCTGGCCGATCTGGGTTTCCAGGCTGTCGATATAGCCCTGGGGTACGCTCGGTCCGGTATAGGGGCCTGGGGCGGTAACGACTTCGTTGAGGGTGTCGAAGTATTCCGAAGCCGCCTCCCACTCCACTTGCAGCGCATCGAATGCCTCCGGACGCAAGCGTTGCAACCAGCGCTGCCAGAAGGCCTGTTCGCCGGCCCACTCGCGCAGGCGTGATGCCGAGGCGGCGCTCCATACCTCCTCGGCGATGGCCTGCAGCGTGCCATCGCTGACCCGCGCCAGATACTCGAAACGCATGCCCTCGGGCTGCGCCGGCAGGCGTAAGCGGTCCTGCAGACGGATGCGTGCATAGAGCGCAATCTCCAGCTCGTCGAGGGGCAGGTTCGTATCGACCAGTTGCTCGTCGCTCAGCGTGTCGTAGCTGACCAATGCCGGCGCGTCCAGGCCTTCGCCGAGGGCGGTGCGACGGGCCCGGCGGGCATTGAACAGCGCACCGATGCGTTCATCGAGCAACTGCTGACGCAGCAACCCGCTGGCGCTCTCCACGGCCACCTGCTCATTGCCGGCGCCAGGCGCGGCGTGGGCGACCGACTGCCATAACGAGACTTCGGTCTCGACCTGCTGGAACAACAGGCTGGCCTGATCGACACAGGCTTGAGCGGCGTCGTTCAACAGGTCGTTGATCCGCTGCTGCAGTTCGCTGAAGCCCCAACTGGCATCGTCCTGCGAGCCGTCGACCAAGGTTTGCATGACATGGCGCATGCGCTCGTTGGTGGCGCCGGGGCTACGCACATAGGCCTCAGTGTCTGGCAGGCGCTGATAGAGCTCGTGCAAAGGTTGCCACTGCGGGTCGAACCACAACTCGCTCAGGTGGGCGCGTAATGTCGAAGGCCAACCGCTGGACCAGTCGGTATCGGCCATATCTCCCCCCACTGGTAAGCCGGCCTCCTCGAGACTGCGTAGCGCGATGTCGGTAAATGGGTTGTCGTCGAAGGCATAGGTGAGCTCCTGATCGTCTTCGCGAATCAGCCAGGCGAACGCGGTATCGCGCAGGTCCGGGGCATCAGTCAGTTCGTTCATGCTCAGGTCTATGGCGCGCAGCCTGAGCGGGGTCTGGTTCATCAACTCGACCAGGCCGTTTGGCCACGCCTGCAGGCCTGTGTGCTCAAGGTCCAACTGTTCGAGCTGCGTCCACCCGGTAAGGTCGGGCGCCAGTTCCAGGGGGTTATGCCGCAACGAGAGCAGTTGCAAGCGGTTGAGGCTGGCCAGTGCGGTGCGGCTGTCTTCGGTCAGGGTGATGGCGTTGCGACCCAGCTCCAGGTGGGTCAGAGCTGGCAAGCGCTCCAAGGCGCGGAAATGTTCCGCTCCCAGGGCCAGGGCGTTGCTGTCGAGTTGCAGGAATCGCAGCGACTGCAAAGTGGCAAGCTGCTCGAACGCAGCCACGGGCAGCGTGGTGATACTGTGACTGAGATTGAGTTGTCGCAGTGCCGGCATGCTGGTCAGGGTCTGGCACACAGTTGCCTGGCTGAGGTCGAGCTCGTTGTAGGACAGATCGAGGGTTTCGACCTCCCGCAGTTCGCTCAGTACAGCCGGCAGAGCACTCAGGCCGTTGCTTTCCAGATCCAGGTGGCGCACGCCTGGGAAACTACGAAGAAAGCCGTCGAGCAAGGTCGGGGGGCGTGCTGAAAGCCCGCTGATATGTAACTGGCGTACCTGCGGTAGCTGGCTTCGCAGGGTCGGAAGGCTCTGCAATTCGGAAAGGTCGAGCCGGAGGGTGACGAAGTCGATGTCACCGATGTCGCCTTCGGTGCTTTGTCGACGCCAAGCCTGGCGTATTTGCTGGGCCAGGAGGTCGCGCTGGGTGCGTTGCTCGCCGATGCCTTGCTCGACCCAGGCCTGCAGGTCTTCGTCCAAGTGCCGGTAGTCGCTGCGCATGCTCTCGAGCAGGCGCATGAAGGCGCCGGGTCGACGGCCAGCCACGTGGCGCAGGTGCTGGCGTAGCAAGCGCCGGTCACGTTCAGGGGCGCTGGGGAACAATTCGTCGAACAAGGCGTCCTCGGACTGCCAGCCGCGCCCGCGGCCACTGAGGCGATAGCCTAGACCTGGGCTGCCCGGCAGTCGATTGGGCAGACGAACCAAGGGGCGCACAGGGGCCATGCCCAATTGACGAGCGCAGCCTTCGCGATCGTTGACCGCCAGTTGGTAGATGGCCTCGCGCAGGCCGTCGGTGTCACCGATAGGCAAGCCAAGGGCATTGCGCTCGCTGTCTGGCAAGGCGCGCAACAGGGCGTGGAACAGATTGCTCCGATTGGCCAGTACCTGCCCGTAGGCATCGCTGGGTTCATAGCCGTCGAGGCTTCGGCTCACCTGTTTCAGCGTTGCACCTGGGCGGCCTGTGGCCTGAATCAGTCGACCGCCCTCGCGCAGCTCCAGGCGCACGTTACCGGTCCAGCCCGGCAAGCGCTGTAGATTGGCGAATACCAGCGTGTCGCGGTCGGCGTCTGCACCGCCCACCTGGCGCAGGCTGGCCAGGGCACGATTGATGCGAGCGTGGCGCAAGTACAGTCGGGCGCTTTCGGCCATCGGCAATGGCAGGCGTCCGGTGCGTTGCAGTTGGGCGCGCTGGGCTGGCGTGGCATGGGCCAGGATTTCGTTGCGCGCCCTCGGGCTGAGGCCTGGGAAGTCGCGGGCAAGCACGGCCGTGCCTTCGGTTTCTGCAGGCACGACGCGATCGGCGCCGAAGGCTTCGAGGCTGTCCAGCATCAGCGCTGGCAACGGCTTGTGGTCGGTCAACAGCTCGCGCAGGGCCGCGTCATCGTAGCCACTGCAGGCCAACGCATCGGCCAACGTGGCGTCGTCCATGCCTGCGCTCACCGGGCCAAGCCTGCGCCTGAGCGTACTCGCGCTCCAGCTCAATGGTCGTTCGTGCTCCAGCACCCAGCTTCCGGCGCCGTTGCCGAGCACACTGGGCTGGTAGCGGTGCCCCGGTTGCGGGGCCAGGCGCCAACGGCCTCTGCCGGACGCCTGCAGGGGCAGGGCCTGGCCATCGAGTTCCAGCCAGGGCTGGCCCTGCCAGTGACGCATGCCGGAGGGGGGTAACGGCAGGTCCTGGGGCCATGGCCGTGGCTGGCTGAATGGAGTGAGGTCGCCGTGCCAGAGTCGCTCACTGGCGCCTGTGCCCACGCGCTGCCATCCATGCAGGGGCCCCGCGGTTTCGTAGGCATGTACGGCGCCGCCCAGAATGGCGATCTGGGCCAGACCAGCGAATACCGCGAACAGGTGGGTGATGGCGGCATCGGCTTCATTCTCGTTGGCCGCATGCACCCCTTCGAGAAACTCGTCGACCAACTGTGCGCCACCCACTACCAGCATGACTTCCGCCAGCCCTGGCACGAAGAAACTCGCCACGTTCAGTACATTGAACCCCCACTGCAGCCATCCTTGAAGACTGGCCTGCAGAGCCGCGGCATCGCGCTGCGCGACCGGCACCACGATATCGGCGGCATCCTCCAGTTGGCGTTCGCGCTGGGTCCTGGCCCGCTCGCCGAAGCACTCGCGGGACCAGGGCGTATGCGCCCAGGGCAGGCGAACGTTTTTGTCCAGGGTGGCTTGCCAGATGGCCCTGGGGCCGGGAAACAGGCGCCTGAACACACTGATGTGTTGGCCTTTCTCCAGTACAGGGATGTCCGACGTCACGTAGTTATAGGGGTAGGAGGGATACAGCGTCTCGCGCAGTTTCAATGCGAAAGCCGGCTGCAGGGAGCGTTTCACGTAACGCAGAAAGAATTGTCGTTCGTGGTCTTGCCATAACATTTCAGTGATGGCCTGGCCCACTGCTTTGAGCGAGTCATACTGACGCAGCGGCTGGGTCGGATGCCCGGGCAGGTAGAGCAGGCAGGCTTCAGTGTTTTTTCGGGGCTGCTTGCGAATCAGCAGCGGCCCGCTCATGGGCATGTCGAACAGGCTCAGGTAACTGCATTCCAGTGGCTGCCGGGAGGCGTGCGACAGGCCTGCAAGTACGGCATCGCCGAGCGCGGCACCGTGGTCATCGAGCGCGCCCTTGAGGCGCGCCAGGTACAGTTCGGCAGCGAACGCGGCGCGGTCCTGAGCCTGCAAGGCCTCGAGGAATGCCTGACGGCCAAGATGCTCGTTCAGGTGGTACTGATACGCCTCGCCCAGGTCCAGGTTGCGCAGGACCTTGATGAAACGCTCGGGGTCCAGGGTCGTCGGGCCTGATGCGTCTTTCGCCAGATAGAGCCTTACCTGCGCTTGCGCCTCGAAGTTCTGCATGCCGGCCTCCAGCCAGGACATGCCGTGCATGCCTGCCACAGGCAATAGCCAGCCTTGCTCGATATCCGGCAATTCACGCTCGGGGAAGGCGTGCGCCAGCGCATCCTCCAAGCGCGTTCGGCAAAACATCGAGGGCGTCTGGATGGGGCGCAGAAGGGCCTGCACATGGCGCATGGCCCGATGGCTGCCGCGCACAAGGCGCTCGAGCGTCTCTCGCTGGGTGGGAGTGGCCGCAGCCAGCCAGGCGGGTAGGCGAGGCTGCATGAAAGCGAAATGGGATGAGGGTGCCGCAGGCATGGGGCTGTTCTCCATGAGGAAAACGCCCAGCCTAGGAAGGTGGGAGGCGCCGGCGGTGCTATTGGACTAGCACCTCTGTTCGAGCGCTCAAAGCCGTGGCGTCAGGCTCTTGACCGTCGCCAGCTCGGGGTGAGCGACCAGTTTGTCGATATGCAGGGCCGCATCGTTCATCCAGCGCTCGCTCAGCACGCGGTAATGCTCCATGTCGCGACAGCGCAGGCGCAGGCTGTAATCGAAATGGCCGCTGATCAGTTGGCATTCGAAGACCTCGCTGCAGGCGTTGATGGTGGCTTCGAAATGCTTTTGCGACGTGCGTCCACTGAGGTTGGAGAGCGCGACCAGCACCAGGACGGATAACCCCGGTGCCACTTTCTGCGGGTCGATGATCGCTGCATAGCCTCGAATCACGCCGTGGCGTTCCAGTTTACGGACCCGCTCCAGGCACGGGCGCGGGGTCAGGTGGACGAGGGTGGAGAGTTTCTCGAAGGTGATGCGGCCTTCGTGGCGTAGCACTTCGATGATGGCCTGATCGATACGGTCCAGTGGGTAGGTGGCCTCAGCCTTGGTGTCCATGCGCGAGCCTCATTGACGGGGAGGGGCATGGAACAGGTTAGGCGGTTCTACGCCCCTCGTCTGCCCGTCGTCGCCTGCGCCTCAAGCTATCGCGCAGCTGAGCCACGGTGGGGTGCCGGTGCTGACCACCCGGGGCTGGAGCAGGGTGTACAGATCCTTTGGATCGGTCAGGCTGGGCACCAATTCGATGTCCTCGCCGATATCCAATGCCTGGGCGACATCCATCACGTAGCGCAGGGCCGAATAATCTTCCAGGGCGAAGCCCACCGAGTCGAACAGGGTAATCTGAGCGCTGTGTTCACGGCCCGCGGCCTGTTCGGCGAGCACTTGCCAGAACTCGGTGACCGGGAAGTCGGCAGGCATCTGCTGGATCTCGCCTTCGATCCGACTCTGGGGTGCGTACTCGACGATCACCCGGGCGCGCTCGACGATATCGCGGTGCAGTTCGGTCTTGCCGGGGCAATCGCCGCCCACGGCGTTCAGGTGCATGCCTGGCTCGATCATCTCCGGCGTCAGGATGGTGGCATAAGCCTTGTCGGCGGTGACGGTGGTGACGATATCGGCGCCCTTGACCGCCTCGGCGACGCTGCCGACAGTGGTCAGCTTGAGTCCGGGCCGACCTGACAGGTTGGCGACCAGCTTGGCCGAAGCATCAGGGTCGATGTCGTAGAGGCGTACCTCATCGATTCCCACCAAGGTGTTGAAGGCGATCACCTGGAATTCGCTCTGTGAGCCGTTACCGATCAGAGCCATGCAGCGGCTGTCTTCCCGAGCCAGATAGCGTGCCGCCAGGGCTGATGTGGCGGCCGTGCGGATCGCCGTGGTCAGCGTCATTTCGCTGAGCAGCAACGGGGCGCCGGTGGCCACGTCGGCGAGGGCGCCGAAGGCCATCACGGTCGGCAGGCCGTGGCGGGTATTGACCGGGTGGCCGTTGACGTACTTGAAGCTATAGCGGCTGGCGTCAGATACCGGCATCAGCTCGATGACCCCGTCCTGGGAGTGGTTGGCCAGGCGCGCGCATTTCTCGAATGCGTGCCAACGCAGGTAGTCGTGGCGGATGTAGTCCGCCATCTCCACCAGGCAGGTGGCCAGGCCTTTACGGTTGACCAGGCGGGCGAGGTCTTGCACATCGATGAAGCGGGTCATGGGACTCCTCCTTGCGGTGCCACACTCAGGTGGGCTGCCCCATGATTATCCCGCTTCGCTGCTGTCGATCCCGGCTGAACCGGTCCTTGCGGTCAGCTGACTACGTTGTTCGGTCGGGCGCCACAGCCGAATCGGTTGTGGTTGGTTTAGCGGCAGTTTGGAGAGAGCCACCAGGTGATTGTCTTTGGGGGGAGGCGGCGCTCGATCTCGCAGGCGCCAGATACCTTACGAGAGGCATCAAAAAAAACGGCACCTGCCTGAGGTGCCGTTTTTCACTGCCCGGTACGCCTACTTGTGCAGCTCTTCAGCGGCGTACAGCGTGTTTTCCAGCAGGCAGGCGCGGGTCATCGGGCCGACGCCACCGGGCACCGGGGTGATCCAGCCGGCGCGGGGCAGGGCGGTCTCGTAGACCACGTCACCGACCAGCTTGCCATCGTCCTGGCGGTTGATGCCGACATCGATGACGATGGCAGCTTCCTTGATCCACTCACCCTTGACCAGGCCTGGCTTACCGGCTGCGACCACCACCAGGTCGGCGCGGCCGACATGGCCTGGCAGGTCCTTGGTGAAGCGGTGGCACACGGTGACGGTGCAGCCGGCCAGCAGCAGTTCCATGGCCATGGGGCGGCCAACGATGTTGGAGGCGCCGACGATCACCGCGTTCATGCCATACAGATCCTGGCCGGTGCTCTCCAGCAGGGTCATGATGCCCTTCGGGGTGCATGGGCGCAGCAGCGGGATACGCTGGGCAAGGCGACCGATGTTATAGGGGTGGAAGCCGTCCACGTCCTTGTCCGGGCGGATGCGTTCGAGCAGCAGCGAGGCGTCCAGATGGGCCGGCAGTGGCAGTTGCAGGAGGATGCCGTCCACCGCCGGGTCATCGTTGAGGCGGTCGATGAGCTCGGTCAGGGCCTGTTGCGTGGTTTCGCTGGGCAGATCGAATGCCTGCGAAATGAAGCCGACCTCTTCGCAGTCCTTGCGCTTGTGCGAGACATAGACTTGGGAGGCGGGGTCGGTACCGACCAGGATCACGGCGAGGCCTGGAGTGCGCAGGCCTTGCTGGCGACGCTCCTCGACACGTTGGGCGATCTGCTGGCGCAGGTTGGCGGCGATCGCCTTGCCATCGATTAGGTGTGCAGTCATAGACGCGTGATTAACCATCGAGAAAGGAACATTGAAGAGGGCGCATTCTCGCACGACATGCGCCGAGGGCAAAGGCGCGTGGTCGGGCAAATCCTCTAACCCCTTCAATAATTTAAATTTTTTTGAGAAAGGTGTTGACGCAGTTTGGCCTCGCCTATAAGATTCGCCGCACTTGTCGGGCACTGCCTAGCACCGGTCGGCGAAGTCGGGCAGAATGAGTGGTTTAGCAGTCAACTGTTAAGTATCTTGTTCGGTTAGGCTGAACGCTTAAGCGCCCGTAGCTCAGCTGGATAGAGCATCCGCCTTCTAAGCGGATGGTCGCAGGTTCGAGTCCTGCCGGGTGCGCCATTAGGCCTCTGGGCAAACAAGTGATGCTGTATCGCGATATGGTGGGCGTAGCTCAGTTGGTAGAGCGCTGGATTGTGATTCCAGTTGTCGTGGGTTCGATTCCCATCGTCCACCCCATATTCTACGAAGGCGCCTCGATAGTTGATCTGGCGCCTTTGTTTTAAGCGTTACGCGGACGTGGTGAAATTGGTAGACACACTGGATTTAGGTTCCAGCGGCGCAAGCTGTAAGAGTTCGAGTCTCTTCGTCCGCACCATGCTTCTGTTAGGTTGTACCGCAGCACCGCACTATGGTGGGCGTAGCTCAGTTGGTAGAGCGCTGGATTGTGATTCCAGTTGTCGTGGGTTCGATTCCCATCGTCCACC
>NZ_JAHWIW010000041.1:0-45603 GCF_025377065.1 Pseudomonas sp. HD6422
TGCAGCTGTCTCCAATAGAGTATGAGAAACGCTATTTCCTGAGCTTGGAGAGTGTCTAGGAAACCAGGGGCGATTCACTTAATAGGTACTCCACCAACAAAAAACGGAATTCGCTGAATTTCCATCTCACTCATTTCTCGCCAATCGCTACGCAAAATACCGTACTCAAGCTCAGCGCTTGCCATTGCCTCTTCTAACCCAAGCATCAAGTGGTCACCCTCAATCTGGAGCGCTTCGTAGTCCTCAAAGCGGATCTCAAGATATACCGGGTCATCGCCTTCGACTTCTAGAGCAAAAAGCACGAGTGAGGTGACGCAAGGCCGAAATTCGTTGAGCCTCCTTACATTCGCAAAAAAATAATTCGTAGGTTGTGACATCAGGTCGGTCGCCTTATCTACTGTGGGCTTTCCATTCCATAGGGCTGCTTTAGATCGATTTGCTCTGCCACTACTGGCAGCTTCTGGCCTTTATCAGCCCTCCGCAAAGGGCAGCTATGGGTCAATTCCTGCCAGTGAAGACGTACCCGTGGCTGATCACATCCGATGCAAATGGCTGGTCAAGTCGAACGCAAACAGATGATCAAATCGGTGTAATCACCCATCAAGCCGACTCAAATACAGCCTGAACAGGCGGCTCCACTGCCTCAAACAGTTCAGCTGCAACCTTGTGCCGTCGAGCTTGTTCAAGATGCTTTCGCATATGATCAGCCGCCGCGAGACGATCACCCTGCTCAAGGCAGGCAAGAATCGCGAGATGCTCGACTGCCTGCTCACGACGTGGGGAACGTTTGCTGGCCTGCCTGTACTCCACCAATCGGCGAAGCTGGTCGAGACGGCGAACCGCCTGGACGTGAAATCTGTTGCCAGAAAAACTGGCAAGCGTCTCGTGGAACTGAGCATTCGACTCGAACAACTCCTGAGGCGTCATGCTCAGATATCCGCCATCGGCAATGAACTGCTGCTGCTTTTTGCAGCGAGCCAGGGCATCCGGATCGATCATGAAGGTGGGGGCAAGCAGGCCTGCTGGCTCGATGATCGCCCGAAATGAATAGCTTTCTTCATAGGCCTCTACAGAGTCGATCATCGGCAGGAACTGCCAGCCCTGCCCTGCACGCTGCTCGATCCAGCCTTCCTGCTGGATGCGCATCAACACGCCTCGCAGCATATAGCGTGAAATATTGAATAAACGCATCAGGTCTGTTTCAGCAAATTGCTCAGGAATCTGCCGGTTCAGCCGCATGACCGCGATCTGCTGGTAGATCGGATCGTCGATGGAGAGCGACAGATCCTGAGCAATTTCGGCCAGATCATCATGGGACTTGGCCAAGAAAAAACCGCGGTTGCGGTCTTGGTTCAACATTCCTCGCTCAGCAAGGTAGTTCAAAGCAATCTTGATAGGTGTCCTTGACGTCTTCAAAGCCTTGGCCAGCCCTAACTCCGACACATGGTGCCCTGCGGCCAGTTGTTCTTGCCGAACATAGGCAACGATGTCGCGAGCTACGCGGGCTTGAAGAGGGGTCAGGTTCATATCACTTCCGAGCTTGGGTATTAGACTGCGGGACTCATCCATGAGAACAAGCCCGACAGCGTCTACATTATCCCTTTTGAAGTCCCATTTCCAAATGTGGCTCGATCTCAACTGCCAAGGGTGCATTGGCTTATGAGCCACAGTCAGAGCAATAGCTGCACTAGGCCAGCTACCGACTCAAGACGCAGAGTGATATAGCGGGAATGCCCCGAACATCACGCCACCTACCAACATGGCCATGCTCACCAGAAGCGCCCACTTCAACGAAAAGCGCTGGTGATCACCCAGGTCCACCTTGGCTAACGCCACCAGGAGGTAGAGCGAAGGTACCAATGGGCTGAGCAGGTGGACAGGCTGGCCAACCACCGATGCACGGGCGATCTCCAAGTGAGAGATTCCGTAGGTGGCGGCGGTCTGAGCAATCACAGGCAAGATGCCGAAGTAGAAGGCATCGTTGGACATGAAGAATGTGAAAGGAATGCTGACCAGTGCAGTGAACACCGCCAGGTATGGGCCAAACGCATCTGGAATGACTGCTAACAAACCCTTCGCCATCGCATCGACCATACCGGTACCCGAAAGGATGCCGGTGAAGATACCTGCGGCGAAAATGACCGAGGTCACGGCGAGAACGTTGCCCGCGTGAGCTGAAATACGCTCTTTCTGCTGTTCCAGGTGCGGATAGTTGATCATCACTGCAATGGCGAAGCAGACCATGAACAACACCTGAATCGGCATAATGCCTGCCATCAACACGCCAATCATCGCTGCAGTGAGCAGCAGGTTGGGCCAGAACATGTGCGGGCGACGATTACGGTCGCACTCCTCGTGTGAGCCATTACC
Organism: Pseudomonas sp. HD6422; assembly: GCF_025377065.1. Classification (NCBI taxonomy): domain Bacteria; kingdom Pseudomonadati; phylum Pseudomonadota; class Gammaproteobacteria; order Pseudomonadales; family Pseudomonadaceae; genus Pseudomonas; species Pseudomonas sp. HD6422. Next base: position 2,371 of record NZ_JAHWIW010000041.1, read on the forward strand.
CAACGCGATGGAACCGTTGTGGAAGTCATCCACGGCAATCACTCCCAGGCGAGCACGCTCACGCCGGCCCAGCAGAATTGCGATGAAGAGCAAGCAGGCGCAGCCCAGCAGCATCGATGGCACCATCGGCAGGAAGATATCCATAGCGTCGACATGTAGCGCAGCCGCAGCGCGGGCAGTAGGGCCTCCCCACGGGGAGATGTTCATGATGCCGTTTGCGATGTTGACCACACAGGTCAATCCAAGAACGCTCATACCCAGGCGCCGATAAAGCGGCAGGAACGCGGCGACCACAATCATGTAGGTGGTTGAACTGTCGCCATCCAGGGACACGAGCATAGTCAGAATCGTGGTTCCAACCAAAACCTTCAGCGGATCCCCCCTCACGATCTTCAGGATGCAGCGCACCAATGAATCGAACAGACCCGCGTCGATCATGATGCCGAAGTAGAGGATCGAGAAAGTCAGCATGACCCCAGTCGGCGCCAGAGTCTTGATGCCGTCGAGCATCATTGTGCCCAGGCCGGCATAGAAGCCACCCATCAGGGCAAACACGATAGGTACCACGATCAGCGCAACCAGAGCGGTCAGCCGCTTGGTCATGATCAGGTACATAAAACAGGTGACCATCGAAAAGCCAAGCACGGTCAGCAGCATAGCGCTCTCCTTATTGTTTTAGTGCCGTGAAGCTGAGCTTTAGCGGTAAGAGAGGGAAGGTGCGGACTGGAGCCGGGCGGACTCAAGGGTGGCCTTATTGAATATCATATTGATTTTCCTCGTTTTTTTATCTTTGTTCGGGAACATCTGTTTTGGGATTGATGGGTAGTCAAACGACCTCACCTCAGACTTCGAGGTGCGCACTCGATTAACAGCCGGGGTCAAACCACTGAAGACAAATTGACTCAAGTTTAGAGAAAGAGCAATATCGCCTCACAAAAAACACGCCTGTGAGGTCCCCGGCATGAGCAAGCACATTGGCCAACCCTTGGCCGTCAATGGTCGCAACTACCGCGTCTGCAACGTATCGGAAGCCGTAAAAGCAATAGGCGGCGACTTTAGCCGCCTGCCAATGAGCCTCCGAATCCTCGCTGAGAACGTCCTGCGTACCGAGGCAGAGCCGAACCAAGCGCTTAAGGTAATTTGCACTCGCTCTAAAAACAGCGACATCCCTTTCCGCCCCGCTCGTGTGGTTCTTCAGGACCTGCTCGGCACCCCTGCCCTGGTAGACCTGGCCGGCCTGCGTGACGCAGTAGCAAAAGCAGGCGGCGATCCACGCCAGGTAAACCCGGTCACCCCGACTCACCTCGTCGTGGACCACTCGCTGAACGTAGAGCGTTGGGGTGATGCCAGTGCACTGGCCGATAACGAAGCCATCGAGCGCGAGCGCAATGCCGAACGCTTTGCATTCCTGGACTGGTGCAACAAGGCCTTCAACAACCTTTCGATCGTGCCTTCGGGTAACGGCATCCTTCACCAGATCAACCTGGAGCGCCTGACCACCGTCATCGGCACTCGTGAAGTTGAAGGTGATCTGTGGGCCTTCCCTGACACGCTAGTCGGCACTGACAGCCACACCACCATGATCAACGGCATTGGCGTCCTGGGCTGGGGTGTTGGTGGTATCGAGGCTGAAGCCGCAATGCTGGGCAAAGCCCTGATGATGCGGGTTCCAGAAATCGTCGGAGTCCGGCTGGAAGGCGCCCCACCCTCGGGCTATGTTGCTACCGACATCGCGCTTGCCTTGACCGAAAGCCTGCGCAAAGCCGGTGTAATCGGCAGCGTGCTGGAATTCCATGGCCCAGGCGTTGCCGCCCTGTCCTTGGCGGACCGTGGCACCCTGTCCAACATGGCCCCTGAGTTCGGCGCTACCGCAGCAATGTTCGCGATCGACGATCGCACCCTGCACTACCTGAGACTCAGCGGTCGCGGTGGTGAGATTGCCGAGTTGACCGAGGCTTATGCCAAACATCAAGGCCTGTGGCATGACAGCCTGGAGTCGGCCGAGTACGACCGTGTCGTTACCCTCGACCTGAGCACCGTTGGCCGTGCGATTGCTGGCCCGAAACAACCACACCAGCGCATCGTGCTGGGTAAAGGCGAAGCAGCGAAAGACATCCCTACTGGCCTGGATAACGGCTCGGTCGTGATTGCCGCCATCACCAGCTGCACCAACACCTCGAACCCTCGTGGCGTGATCGCTGCGGCCCTGGTCGCCCGCAATGCACTCAAGCGCGGTCTGCGTCGTGCTCCATGGGTCAAGACTTCCTTCGCACCCGGCTCCAAGGTGGTCGCCGACTACTTGGACCGTGCAGGTCTGAACGTGGACCTCGACAACATGGGCTTCAACGTTGTTGGCTACGGCTGCACCACCTGCAACGGCATGTCTGGCCCTCTGCTCAGCAAAGAGATCGAGGACGAAATCCGCACTCGCAAGCTGGAGACCGTTGCAGCTACCTCCGGTAACCGCAACTTCGAAGGTCGCGTACACCCGCTGGCTCGTGAAGTGTTCATCATGTCCCCTCCCCTGATCGTGGCGTACGCGATCGCTGGTACCTACCGCATCGACCCGCAAGTGGATGCGCTCGGCACCGACACCGAAGGCAAGCCGGTTTACCTGAGCGAGCTGTGGCCTTCGGATCAAGAGCTGGACGAAATCGAGAAGAAAGCACTGTCGGCCGACCTGTTCGACAAGGCCTACAGCTCGGTACCTCGCGAAGCGGGCGTCATCGCCTCTGACCTGCGCGCCGGCGTTACCGATCAGTACGCCTGGGACCAGACCAGCACTTACATCCGCAAACCGCCGTACTGGAGTGATGAGCTGACTGCTACCGCCCCTCAACGCGACCTGAAAGACATGCGCGTTCTGGTGATGCTGTCGGACAACATTACTACCGACCACATCTCGCCGTCGGGCGCCATCCTGCCGGACAGCGATGCAGGTTCGTACCTGAAAGGTCACGGCATTGGTGTTGATGACTTCAACTCCTACGGCACTCGTCGCGGCAACCACGAAGCCGCGCAGCGTGCCACCTTCGCAAGCCCTCGCCTGAAAAACGAGCTGATGACCGACGGCCGCGAAGGCCCTTGGACGCTGCTGCTGCCGGAAAACCGCGTGAGCACTGTGTTCGAAGCCGCACAAGCCTACGCCGATCGCAAACAACCGCTGATCGTAGTGGCTGGCAAGGAGTACGGCAGTGGTTCGTCGCGTGACTGGGCAGCTAAAGGCCCTCGCCTGCTGGGTGTACGCGTTGTCGTGGCCGAGAGCTTCGAGCGCATCCACCGCACCAACCTGGCTGGCCTGGGCATCCTCCCGCTGCAGTTCCCGGAAGGTGTAACTCGCAAGACGCTGGGCCTGACCGGTCACGAGAAGTTCTCGGTGGAAGGCATCAACGACAACTTTGCTCCTGGCGACAAGCTGCAACTCGTCATTGAGCGTGCTGATGGCACCACTGAAAACGTGACCGTCACCAGCCGTCTGGATACGCACGAAGACGTGCGCTACTTCCGCCGCGGCGGCCTGTTGCCGCAGTTGCTGGTGGAGAGCATGGACAAGGCTGCAAAAGCGAAGCAACTGGAAGGAGCAGTGTAATGACTCAAGTTCGAATCCCTGCCGTATTCATGCGCGGTGGCACCAGTAAAGGCGTCTTTTTTCTTGAACAAGATGTTCCGGCTGCGGGCCCCGAGCGTGATGCACTGATGCTCCGCGTCATTGGTAGCCCGGATCCTTATGGCAAGCAGATCGACGGCATGGGCGCTGCCACTTCCAGCTCCAGCAAGGTCGTCATCATTGGTAAATCGGGTCGTACCGATTGCGATGTCGACTACCTGTTCGGTGCTCCGGCAATCGAAAACCCAGTGGTCGACTGGTCCGGCAACTGCGGCAATCTGAGCGCAGCCGTTGGCCCATTCGCCATTCGCCAAGGGCTCGTCGATGCACCTCGTGACGGCATCGCCACCATCCGCATCTGGCAGGCCAATATTCAGAAACGCATCATCGCCCATGTCCCGATGAAGGATGGCGAGGTCGTTGAGGAAGGTGATTTCGTGCTGGATGGTGTCGCCTTCCCTGCTGCCGAAATCGTAGTGGAATTCCTTCAGCCTGGCGGCTCGGGCGGCAGCATTTTGCCAACCGGCAATGTCGTGGATGAACTGGATATACCTGGCTTCCCAGGTTTGCCGGCAACGCTGCTCAACGCCGGCAACCCGACGATCTTCGTCGACGCCCAGCGCGTTGGCCTGACCGGGACCGAGACCCAAGACCAGGTCAACGGCAACGCAGAACTGCTGCAGTCGCTGGAAACCATCCGCGCACACTGCACCGTGGCCATGGGCCTCGCGGCTACCGCCGAGGAAGCAACGCGCCTTCGCCCACACACACCGAAGCTCTGCCTGGTAGCTCCGCCGCAAACCTACGGCGCTGCCGGCGGCAAGACGGTCGAAGCGGCCGAGATCGATGTGATCGCTCGCATCCTCTCCATGGGCAAATTGCACCACGCAATTACAGGCACAGGCGCTGTTGCCGTTGCCGTGGCAGCCGCCCTGGAAGGCACGCTGGTCAACCATATCGTCGGCGATATCGGTGAACGCCAAGTCAATATGGGCCACACCGCCGGCACCGTTGCCGTAGGCGCGCAGACCACCCAAGTCGATGGCAACTGGATTGTGGACAAGGCAGTCATGAGCCGAAGCGCTCGTCGCCTGATGGAAGGCTGGGTTCTCGTACCTTCGAAGTACTGATTGCTCAACTACCGCCGACCTCCGAAGGTCGGCGGTACTCATCACAACAAAAACAACGATGAGATTTTGCTATGTGCCCATCACCGTTCTCACCCGCCATTACTCGACGCACGCTGCTCTCTTCTACTTCCATCGTCGCTGCGGCAACCATTCTGGGCCTCGGCGCGGGAGCGGCAGATGCCAAATCAGGACCTGAGAAGAACTCTATGCAGCCTGCCAACTCGAACAAAACCCAAATTGTCTATGTGGGTTCCAGAACCACTCGCGAGCGAAACGCTCGCGGTGCAGGCATTACGGTTTATCGACATGACCCGCAGACAGGTCGCTCCGAACTGGTTCAAACCGTCGGCGATCTGATCAATCCATCCTTCCTGTGTCTCAACCAAACCCAGAGCCTGTTGTTCTGCGTGCATGGCGACCAGTCCATTGTCAGCTCATTCCAAATTGAGCCAGCCAGCGGAACGCTCACCAAGGTGAGCTCCGTTAGTTGCGAAGGGAGCAATCCCGTCCACCTTACCGTGGACAAAAGCAACAAATTCCTCGCTGTGGCCAACTATGCCACCGGCAGCATTGTCATTCTGCCGTTTGATAAAACTGGACACCTGCAACCCGTCATCAGCAAATACGACCTCCCGGGCAATCCTGGCCCGCACAAGATCGAGCAGACGAGCTCCCACCCCCACATGATCCCACTCGATCCATCGGGACGCTTCCTGGTGGTTCCGGACAAAGGGCTGGACAAGGTCTTCGTGTTCGATCTGAAGCAGGACGGCATCGCGCTGAAGCCTGAACTGGCTCATGAAATCAAAGCCCGTGAAGGTGCCGGCCCTCGGCATGTGGTGTTTTCTCCGACCGGTTCTTTTGCCTACGTGGTGAACGAGCTGGATAGCACGATCACTAGCTACCGCTACAACCAGAAGGACGGCTCCCTGGTTCCATTCCAGATGGTTCCAGCACTGCCTCAGGACTTCGTTGGCGATAGCCGTGCAGCAGCATTGGTCATGGCACCGAATGGAGAACATTTGTTCTCTTCCAACCGGGGGCATGACAGCGTGACCATTTATTCGGTGGATCAGCCTACCGGCAAGATCAACCCGATCGGCAACGTACCTAGCCAAGGCAAGAAGCCACGCTTCATGACGGCATCTCCTAACGGGCGGTTCCTGTTCGTCGCTAACGAAGACAGCGACAACATCAAGACCTTCTCCATTAGCCCGAAAGGCGAACTGGCTTTGCTGGAGCATCAGATCGAGACCGGCAGCCCGGTCTGCATGATTTTCCGCACCGCTTGAACATCTTTTTCCTGATCTTGGCGTGCCGGGAGTCACGCCTACCCTGTCAGAAACCCTATTAGCTTGGTGGCCAGTGGAGCTGAGTTAGAGGACGGTGCCGCTGAATAACCCATTTCGCCGGAAAGCTGCTCCGAGATCGTCAAGTTTAATGCCTGCTAGCATGGCAATCCGCGTTCTACGCCAAGGAAAGCGAGTGGCCGCCATGCTCGCGAAAGCTAATCACATACCAATTATTGTGTTTTTTTGAGATGTACTGCGGCATCGAATAGCACTTGCAGCAAGGTAGCGCCTTCCAAGACCCGGGGGCCGCCGGATGTGTAGAGCCGTCCGCTGCTCACTTCAAAGCACTCGCAGACACTGGCTAAGGCCGGCGACTCAAGAAGAGTGATTCTGCGAAGAGGCTCCATCTGCCACCGATCAGTCCCATTCATGCGGGCTGGAGTAACGATTTGGACCTGCTGAATACACCAATTTGGGGTTTCGCAATCAACCATGGCAGCGATGTCCTTCGCGCATGGGAGCATCAGCATCGAGAGGTCTGTGTCGGTCGATCCGGGTCGTAGCACCTGGACGTAGAACCACGGACACATCAGTTCCTGCTCAACGTAGCGCCAGATCTGAGTTCCTCTATAGCGAGGATCTCCCATGCATGAGAACTCAACCTCGGCGCTTCGATAGGTAGTAAACATTAGGCCACCCCCCAAAATGAACACTATAGATTGTAGCCCTATAGGACGCAAAAAGGCTTGATCGTTCCTTTTGTGGGTGTGCACATTGGAACTGAATACTGCATTTGGGTTGGTGCTGCAGAAGGTGCGGAAGCACAAGGGCCTCACCCAGGAAGATTTCTCGAACGTGAGCAGTCGAACCTACCTCAGTACACTTGAGCGGGGCCTCAAAAGCCCGACGATCGAGAAGGTGGCGCAGCTTGCCGGAGTGCTCGACGTCCATCCGGCCACACTCATGCTGGCGACTTTCATCAAGCAGAATGAACTGACAGATTCGCCAAGCCTCAACCAAAGAATTCAGGAGGAACTCAATCAGTTAGGCATTGGCTCGTAGTGATGAGTCTGATTGCGAAAAGCTCTTCACGATTGATGCATGAGAGCCCCTAGCCGTAAGCCCTTGTCTTACGCTCAGCGGCACCCATAAAAGCCGCAATCAATCGTAAACCTTAAATCTATAGCTAAAAGCTATTTGCAGCCTTGCAAACTGAATGGTTAATCTGGAGCGCAATTACACGTAAGGCGGCTCCCGTTAAGAGGACCTAGACGACCTTACTTTCCATTATGCTTCATGGAGAGTAGGTATGTCTTTGCCAGATTATCTATCAAAAAATTTCGCCCCGGTAGTTCTTCCCCACCAAACCCCAAAGCCTCGGACAGAGTCTTATTCTTTCCGACGCGCTAACAACCTCACCCCAAGCCGCCTGGAAAGCCGGGGTGTTGGCAAAGATAATTTCCATCCTTCTTTATACCCCTACGCTCAGCATCAAAGCCTTTCCTTCCGGCAATACTATATTTTCACCACTGAAGTTACTCCAATCAGCTTCAAATCATCTCCAGCGATAATTATTCCTTGCCTTTCTAGTCCACCAAATTTATTCGTTAGCTTTTAATCGAACAAATAAGGTGATGACTATGCCACGCAGACAGCTTAATAAATTTAGCGCTAGGGAATACTACGACTCTAAAGCCCGACGTATTCTTGTCCGCGAATTCCGCCTTCATAACATTGAATACCATCACACTCCAACCCCGAGCGATTCGAATGGCGAAGTCAACTACACATTTACAAGTGATCGCGATCAACACTTCCCAAACTTCCCTATACTAATTCAAAGCAACGGAACACCATGGGAAATCAGCACGCTCTATTTACTTGCTAAAATAAAAAATGATGGCTGTTACGAGCCTCGGACTATAAGAGGCATTGCAGACCACTTACTGGATTACCTCCGTTTTCTTGAGGACGAAGGGCTATCCTTTCTCCACCTTCCGCCCAATGACCGTCTAAAAGTCACCTTTCGCTATCGAGAAAGACTGGTTGAACAGATGTCTTTGGGACTCGCAACGAGTACAGCAAAAGCACGAATTAATACAATAGTTAACTTTTATCGAAGAATAATTAAATGGAAAATCATAAACAAGAAGCAAATAGAAAATCCACCATTCGAAGACATACTTAAAACCGTTAGCACCACTTCAGAACACGGCTTAATCAGTAACGTAGCGATAGCATCGCATAACTTAACAATAAAAAAACCAAAGAAACAAAAACACCCTGAACTTATTTGCGACGGAGGAGATCTGCGCCCACTAACAACCGAAGAGCAAGAAATAGTTCTTAAATCTTTAGCAGGCTCTTCTCGAGAGTATCAACTTATGTTTTATCTCGCTTTGTTCACGGGCGCACGAATTCAGACCGTATGCACTTTACGAATTAAAGATATTCAAATGCGCTTGGATCAACATGGAAATTTAATGCTCCCGATTGGCGGCGGGACGGATATTGATACAAAGTACGACAAAACCATGACCTTACTCATACCCGGATGGCTTGTTGAGGACATGAAGATTTACTCCCTAAGCCAAGAAGCAAAAAAACGAAGAAGTCGTTCATTCTATGGGGACAGCGATAACAACTACATATTCCTAAGTAAAAACGGGATTCCATACTACACGAGCAAACGAGAAATAATCGATAGGCGTCACAGGGAAAGCTCAACAAGTAAGAGCATTGAACTTAAGCAAAACAAAGTACTTTTGCAGGACGGCTCAGCGCTACGACAGCATATACATAGCATTTTACTTCCTCGAATCCATCTGAACAACCCCACGTTCCAAGGCTTTAGGTTCCATGATCTACGCGCATCATTCGGCATGAATTTACTTGAGCGCCAGCTTATTCATTCAGGAGATAAAAAAATCACCGCCATCTTAGAAGAGGTACAACAGCGAATGGGGCACTCCAGCATAGAGACGACGCTGAAATACCTTAACTACAAATCAAGACTGGAATGGCGAAAAAATATCCAGCACGAATTCGAGAGCAGTCTTTTTAAATACGTAAACACCTCTAACGGAAAAACCTCCTAGCATGGAATACGTGCACCGACCAATCACTTTCATAAACTCGAAAGAGACTGAAGTTGATCTAATTAACCCTCATTTTGCTGTGCTAGTTTTCAGCACCCCGGGATCAAGAAACTTCTTGGATGTTGGTTCCTTTAGCTACAGAAGAAGAAGCAAAATCTCCGCTAAAAAAAATGGACGCATGGTTGACATTAGCTCGATGGACCACAGTAGAAATGTGTACATCAGAAATTTAATTGGACATCTAAGAAAGCGACACTCCAAGAGTACTGCATGTAGCACATTCGCAGCAATCAACTGCTTCATGGAGTGGATCGATTCGGAAAAAGAGATATATGCGTTCGACAAGAAAACTGACATGATAAAGGCATACAGGAACTATACGATCCATTTACTACATAGGATGCATATATCATCCATCAATGGAAAGCCATTAAAAAGAACTAGCGCTTCCCCCTTACAAGCACATGCCAGGCTGGCCATAAGGCTCGCTACAGGGCTCAGCGAACCTGAGATTAGGGCCAGCACCACATACATCAAACTTCGATCTAATGGCGAAAACTTAGTCAATTCTGACTTACCTGGGACCGATGCACAGGCCAGAACATTTGCAGCATTGATGAAGTATATTGAAGAGGCTCATCGAATATTAGTAGATGGCGGAGAGCTCCCAATGAAGCTGACATCTCCGAATGACGCGCCTTATTACTTTTATTCTTTGAATTGCGCAAAAAAACACCCAGTAGCTTCATCATTCAGTCCCACATCAATGCTAATCCATTCACCGACTTTCCCCAGTTGGCAGGAAATGCTAAATCACTTTAACGCAAGCAGCGACAGCAACACTCTTAGAAATGAAAGAAATACATACGATTTATCTCGCAAGCGTTTTCATTATAACAACAACAACTCTCGCACACCCCTTAGGCGCCAAATTGGTAACCATGCCATTACCGCAGGCTTAATGGCATTTATAGCAGCAACATCCTGCAACTTAAGTGTGGCCACTCATTTAATTTCAGATACGCTAGAAGTTGTTCCAAGCACTCAAGGAAATCGCTTTTCCGGCACGAAAGGTAGAGCCAATGGAAAAGAGGTTTACCCGGAATTTGGCGCACAGTTCGCTCCATTTTTTAAAAAGTTACTAGAGTTAAGATTGTGGGTGCTAAACGGAAAGGACAGCGACCTAATCTTCCCTATTGCAACCAAAGATAATGAAGTTACCAGAGTATTTAACCACACCATTTGGTCTTTAAAATTACATCTTGCGAAGGTCTTGCCGAAAACGACTTGGGTTACCGCATCTCAATGGCGGAAAAATGTTAGCTATCAGTATATAAAGCTAAGCGATGGTGATTTAGCGCTAACGGCAGAAAAGCTAAACAATAATGTGTCTACAATTAAGAAAAACTATGGCAGACCCGCGCTAGAGGACTTCGCAGATGAGATGACTGCTTTTTTTGAATCCGTACACCAAGCAGCAATAGATCGTACGCGACTAATGAAAAACATCCCGGTGAAACTGATTGATGAAAGGAACAATGAGAAGAACACGTCTATAGGATCATGTGAAAACACAGATAAAGCCTCCCCTAGACGAGCAGAGGGTTTCAGTGAAGGCTCACCCACCCCATCATGTCGCGATCCGGAAAGCTGCCTTTTTTGCACATTTTACGCCGTTCACGCAGATCACGAAGATATCCGCCGGTTGCTGTCACTGTACTTTCTAATCGAGTCATCCAAGACTGGCATACCATATGAGCAGTGGGATAATAAATTCAGCCCTATCTTGCATCGTATAAACGAAGTTTTGTCAGCAATCACTGAAAACGGAAAAGCCAGCGACCGGCTAATCCATGAAATTCGAGAAGAAGTAAAGCTTGGTGCACTTGACCCGTTCTGGGCTATCCACGTCGATGCCCTTATAATTGCCGGAGTAATTGCATGAGTTCTGCTTCTATCCCTACAGGTCACTGGCATGACGAGCAGATACCAGATTACCTACTCAACAGTGAGAACCCCTCTGAGCAGCTTTCTTATTTTGTTGTCTCAAAAGCCGTTGATAATTCAATAGTCTCCCGCTATAGAGACGAATCCTGGAATATGAAAATGTATGACCCAAGCGGCAAATGCATTTTCAATTTTTCAAATTGGCATAACAAAGAGAACATGGCATTGATTAATCACATTTCAAATGAAATGAAACTAATACAGTTCGCTCGTCTATTTTCACACCCAACGCCGCGCAAACCCCGATCACTTAAAATGACATCACTAATAGCACTAGCCAAGCTAGCCCTAAAAAATGGTTTATCGATAAGCGATCTTCTGGGACCGGAAAACAGCATCAAACTCGTGCTTCCCGGCTACGCATCTTTAAAAAAGAATCCGATGCGCGACAGCCTTTATTTTTACAAAGAGTTATTTAACATCAATCTGCTTAACCCACAATTCAAACTATGCATATCCGACTACTCAACCATTCAGAAAATGCAAGCAATTTTTGACAAATTCCCAAAACCTCAGAAAGACCAAAATCAACAAACAAAACTAATACCATCACGCATTTATGCAGCGTTAATAATGGCGCTCAGCATTGAACTTGACGAGTTCAACGAAAACGCCGAGGCAATATGCAAACTATTCAGAGAGAAAAAGGATAACCACCTTTTCGCCCTACCAATTGACAAAGCACATCAATACAAAGCCTCCATACCATGGCACGACGCGGTCGAAAAGCTCAACCTTTCAAGGCTATTCAATAAGCAATCAATTTTACACTGGAAACACCTGATGTATTACATCAACGAAATTCAAACTGCCGCGCAATATTGGCTGCATTTGTTTTCAGGTATGCGCTCGAATGAAGCACGGCACCTTCCTTCAAACACATACCAAACAATAAATATCAATGGTAGACCAGTTAGCATACTACGAGGCTACACATCAAAATTTTCAGGTGGCAATCACTCTGAGACTTTTTGGGTCACTGCACAAATTGCAGAAAAGGGTGTAATAGCAGCTCAGAGCATTGGAACAATTTGCGCCATTCGACACAACTATGACAAATCAGAGCCGAGTCAGTACCCACTCTTTCCACAATTGATAGCACCGCAACCAGAAACAAAGACTCATCAAGTTTTTGATGGCGCACCACTACCGCCCTCATTTCAAAAACAGAGGCTTGATCGATTATTACATCGATGGCCCGCGCTTAGAATCCAAGAAGTAGACATAGAGGAACTAGAAAGATTTGACGCTTTTAAAGATTGGCGCAATGATCCATCTATCAAAGTTGGCAGCACTTGGCCTTTAACCACTCATCAGTGTAGACGTTCGCTAGCCGTATATAGCGCACGCTCGGGGCTAGTCTCACTTGGCACAATTGCCCTTCAATTCAAACAACTTACAGACATTATGGCATCGTATTATCGGAAAGGTAGTGCACTTGCGATAAACTTCATTAAGACAGATGATGCCAGGAATTGGCTGAACGAATTAGAGCATGAGCGCCGCATGGCACAATATCACAACTATGAATTAGATGTAATTAAAACAACAAGCCGACTCTGGGGTGGCGAAGGTAACAGAATTCAAATAGCCCGAAACAAAGGAAAGCCGCTAATTATTACAACCGATCGCGACGAGACAAGACGAAAATTTGCGAAAGGAGAAATGGTTTACAAAGATGGACCAATAGGGGGATGCACAAACTTAGAAGCCTGCAACAAAATATCCTTCACCAGGGTCACAGCTTGCATACTATGCGAGAAATCTATTCTCGATGATAACAGCAGCTTAAATAAAATTAATCGAGCCGTCAGAAAACTAAGGCGTGAACAAGACTTATTCGCCCCAGACTCTCCTTTCAGAATTCAGATCGAATCAGAAATAAAGATGATTCACAAGGAGCTTGACAAGCGAGGTTTACTTTTCAAAATGGAAGCAATGCAATGAACGCCATAGACAATTACCGCGCCGCACTGCAACGACTAGTTAACAATAGCACACGGATTGTACAAGCACCTTATTTAATTAACAAGGACACAGTTGCTCTAGAGGCTGGCCGGAAACGAGGATCAATAAAAAAAGGCCGACAAGCGCACAGAGCCCTTATTGAAGAAATAGAAGCCGCATCAACAATAATTAGTGCCTGCGAGCCTGTCACCCCGACTGTATCCCATGAACGCAACATTGCACGCAGGGAATATCAGAAAAAAACTTCTGAATTAAAAGCAGATTACGAATTAGCACTACAGAAAATTGTTTCACTCATCCAAGAGAACCATAATTTAAGGCTTCAAATCGAAGAGCTCACGCCCGAAAAGCATTGCTTAAATGTCTATCCACTCACTCGCAATTCTTAGACTTATGTCAACGCCATGTTGAAGTATCGTGATCCACCATTAGCTATGGACAGCCCCAGATGAAATGTCCATATATGCTTTGTCCATATGGACATTCAGAAACACCCGAGAAGCTCCGATAATTCGTGGCTTCCGTCATGTCCATAGCTATGCTGTTTACGACTACAACGACCATGACATCCCCGATGACTGGAATCTTTCGGCGCAGTGGGAAGAAACCGCCTACGGCCACCCGTTTTCGCGGCGTATCATCGGCAACGCCCTGCTCGGCTATCTGCTGTGCCAGGCCTGGGGCAACGATCCAGACAGCTGCCAGCCACTGGTGCAGCGCTACCAAGCGCTGGCGGCGGCGCCCCTGGGCCGTGACGAACAGGATGCACTGATCGATGACCTGCTCGGCTTCCAGGGCTGGCAGTTCAGTTTACCGACGCAACCGCCGCTCCTGGTGCTCGATACCCGTACCCGCCGCTGGCGCAGTGAAAGCGATCTGGCAAAGCCTTCTGGACTGCTGGACTGGGAAGCGCTGACCGAACTGCAACATTCGCTGCTCGACCACCCTTCGGCGGTGATCGTATCCCCGGCGCCGATCTTCGGGGTCAAGCTGATCGAAACGGTACAGCGGGTGTTCAGCTGGCTTGGCTATCCATTGCTGGTGGATGCGGAAAACTGGATGGCGCATCGCGGCGCGGCGCAGGTCATTCTCAACATCTTCCGCCATTCGCGCACCCCAGGGCACTACGTGATTCTGTCCGGGGACGTGCACTATTCGTTCGTCTACGAAGTGCTGATCCGTCACCGGCAACGTAACCCGCACCTCTGGCAGGTGACCAGCAGCGGGATCAAGAACGAGTTTCCCCGGCGCCTGTTGGATGTGCTGGACCGCTTGAACCGCTGGCTGTACTCGCCGCGCTCACCGTTGAACTGGTTCACCAAGCGCAGACAGATGGAGGTGGTGCCGAGAACACCGAGCCATCGCCAGGCAGGCGAACGTCTGTGGAACAGTGCGGGGTTGGGACAGGTGTTTTTCGATGAGCAAGGGCGACCAGCGCGGGTGTATCAGCTGAATGCGGATGGGCGGGAGGTGACGGAGTTCGTGAAGCCGGAGTGATTCGGCGGGATGTGTCGGGTATTTTCTGGCCTCTTCGCGGCGGTTCGGCGCGAAGAGGCCGGTACAGACTACCGCTCAGGTACGCTCCAGCGCACTGACCAGATCATGGAACGCCTCGCGGTTGGAATCGTTCAAGCCCATGAGGATCTTGTGCGCCTCCAGCACCTTCGAACGCACCACCTCTTCGTTCTGGTCCTGGGAGGGTAAGTCGGTCAGGCATTCCGGGCACGGCACCGGACGGTCGACGATATTGAACACCTGATCGAAGCCCATCGACTGCAGCAGGCGAGAAATATCCGGGTTGGTGGTCACCACGGTTGGCAGCAGGCCAACCTTCTGCCGCGACAGGATCGACAGCTTGGCCAGCAGACCCAGCGTCGTGCTGTCGATGCTTTCAGTTTCGGTCAGATCGATGACGATCGCCGAGAAGTTCAGCGCAGTGAAGATCTTCTCGATCGTCGCATCCAACGCCGAACACAAGGTCAGGCGCACTTCACCGACGAACTTCAGTACGAAGGTGCCGCTCTGCTCGGCGAACTGGATTCTACCGGTACTCATTGAAGGTTCCTGCTTAACACCAATAGGGCGATATCATCCGGCATCTCCCCAAGCGTAGCCAATCCAAAACGTTGTCGCAGCCCATCCAGGCTACCACCCGCGGCCTTGACGATGTCCGGCAAGGCGGCCTCTTTATCTTTGAGCGTGTCCCCTGGCAAAAGGTCCAGGATGCCATCGGACATCAGGCTCAAGCTGAATCGCTCTGGCAGCTCGATGACTTGGTCCTGGTACGCCGCCTCGTCGAACAGACCCACCGGCAGGCCCCGGCCTTCGAGGTAACGAGCCTGGCCCGGGGTGTACAGCACCGGCAGTGGTAGATGGCCACCCACGGCGTAGGTCAGCAGGCCGGTTTCTTCGTCGATCACGCCACCGACCATGGTCACATGCTTGCCCAACTTGCAGTTGATCAGCCCGCGATTGATGTGGCTGAGCACTTCCGAGGGCTTGAATTCGCGCATCTTGCCGCTGCGCTTGAATTCGAACAACAGCCGGGTGGTCATGAACTTCAGCAGCACGGTGACGAAGGCCGACGACGCGCCGTGCCCCGATACGTCTGCGAGGTAGAAGGCGATACGCCGCTCGTCCACACGGAAGTAGTCGGTGAAGTCGCCCGACAGGTACAGCGACGGGATGATCTGGTGCTCGAAAGCGAACCCGCCCGCACTCCAGGGGCTCTCCGGCAGCATGTTCATCTGGACCTGGCGCCCGGCGGTCTGGTCCTCCTGCAACAGGTGCAGGCTGGCCTCCAGCTCACGATTGGCGGCCTCGAGCTTGTCGCGATAGCGCTGGTTTTCCAGCACCAGACGCGAACGGTCGAGGGCACGACGCACCGAATGCTCGAGCACGGCCAGGTCTTCCAGCGGTTTGATCAGGTAGTCGGCAGCACCGAGGCGCAAGGCCTCCACCGCGTCGCTCATCACCCCGGCACCGGAAACCACGATCACCGGCAACTGCGGCGCACGCTCGCTGATCTGGCGGATCAGTTCGAGGCCGCCCATCTGCGGCATGCGCAGATCGCAGATGACGAGGTCGGGCTGGTGTTCTTCGAAGACCTGGAGCCCCTGCTGGCCGTTACCGGCCTGGAGGACGCTGAAGCCACTGTCTTCCAGATAGGCGGCGAGGCTAGCACGGACCACGTCGTCATCATCGATGATCAGCAGCGTTGCACTGATTTTCTGCATGTGGGCGAACGGCGCCGATTTGGGTTGGTGCAGTGACGTCTGCAAAGCTGACATCCGACTGCTGGGATACTCTGTAGTAACACTCTACTTGAGTTGTAGGCCAAGAAGATGGGCCAGGCAACCGGCAGAGGCACCTTGTAAGGCGCAGACGGTACTCCCATCCGCGGGGCGTTTCAAGCATACGTCGGTCGAGTTCGCTGCACTTTACAGGGCAAATCACCGGGAGTTATAAGAAAGCCGACCAGCGCAACCTGATGGGAAGGACGCAGCATGCCTCAGACGCCCTCCAACCACAGCGAGAAACGCGATTTCATCCGCATGCGCATCGACACCGAGGTCACCCTGCTGCACGCCGGCCAGGTGATTACCGCGATGTGCCTGGACCTCTCCAGCGGTGGCATGCAGATGCAGGTGCACGCACCGCAGCGCTTCCAGGTGGGGGATTCGCTGGATGTCCATATCGACTCCGAACACCCGGCCCTCAAGGGGCTGCGCGCCAGTACCGAAGTGGTTTGGATTGCGGACCAACCCGGTGGGCAGCAGAAACTCGGCCTGCGTATCCTGGCGATGCACTGATCTGTAACTGGAAGTATCTGTTGCCTGCGGCGACCTCATCGCCGGCGAGCCGACGATGAGGCGGGAGGATCAGAAGTCGTCTTCGACTTCGCCGTCCTTGACCTTGAACTCGCGGTTCTGCAGGTAGGCATTGCGGATGAAGATGTACTTGTCACCCTGGATGAGCTTTTCAGCCGACAGCAGGCTGGCACGGGTGTCGATCACGTCCAGCGCGAAGATCGAATTGCGCGTGGGCACGTGGTCGATGTAGCGGTAGGGCTTGGTGTAGGTGTCCGGATACTTGGCCAGGCCGTCACGCACGGTGCTCGGACCGAGCAGCGGGATGACCACGTATGGGCCGCTTGGCAGACCCCAGTAGCCTAGAGTCTGGCCGAAGTCCTCGTCGTTGCGCTGCAGGCCCATCTTGGTACCCACGTCGAAGAAGCCGCCCAGACCGAAGGTGGTATTGACGATCAGCCGCGCAGTGTCCACGCCCGCTGCATGAGGCTTTAGCTGCAGCAGGTCGTTGGCGAGGTTGGTGACATCGCCGAGGTTGCGGAAGATGTTATGGATACCATCTTCGAGGAACTGCGGAGTCACCGCCTGATATCCCTTGGCCAGCGGCTTCAGGGCATAGGTGTCGAGAGTATCGTTGAACTTGAAGATCGGTCGGTTGACCGCCTCCCAGGGATCCTCCTCGGTGGCCGCCTGGGTCGCCGCCACAGGTGCCAGCAGCAGGCTGGCACACACACAGGCCTGGGTGACTCGCTCGATCACACCGGCACCGATCCTACGCATAGATGTCTCTCCATCGAAATTCTCGGCCGCAACGCGCATTGGCACGCCGCTGTACGGCGGCAAGTATAAAGACTTGCGGGCTGCTGCGCAGCTTCGCACAGTATTGATCAATTTTCCGTGAATACCCGTCGCCGTCATCGCCTGGTAACAATACCGCCATAGTCTGCGGACTATTTGGGGGAAGCTGCCATGCTCGACGCGCCCGCCTTCACCGCCGTGCTGTTCGGTCTGCGCGGTTGCCTGGTCCAGGCTGCCGACGGCAGCCCTCAGCCCGCCCCAGGTGCACTGCAGGCCTTGAGTGGACTGCGCCGGCGCCAGGTACCCTGCATCTGGCTGGACGACCAGACCAGCGCACAGAGCCAGCACCTGGCCAGCGTGCTGCCGCAATGGCTGCCTGGGCACAGCGTCAACGGTGTGCGCTGGCCGGCACCGAACGCCTGCTGGCAGGCCTTGATGAGCCTGGACAGCCAGAAACTGGACGGCTGCGTGCTGGTCAGCGGCGAACCGCGGCTGTTGCAGTCGGGGCTCAATGCCGGGTTGTGGACGGTCGGGCTGGCGGCCTGCAGCCCTGGCTGCGACCTGTCCTCCAGCGCCTGGCAGGCCATGACCGCGCAAGACCAGGAGCTGGCGCGCGGCAAGGCGACCCTGGAGCTGTTCCGCCTGGGCGTGCACTCGGTGATCGACCACCTCGAAGCGCTGGACACCTGTCTGGCGGACATCGCCCAGCGCCGGCGCAAGGGCGAAAAACCCTGACACAGCCCCGTTGATCCGGATCATGCAAAGCGCTGTCGAGTGGATTACGCTGAAAGCAGGCCAGAACCTTTGCAGTGTCGCTGAGGTCCATGGCTTGCCAAGTCATTGATGGAGAACTACCAATGCCTGCCCGCGAATTGCAAGAGCGTTTGAATAGCCTGCGCGAGCAACTGGATCGAAACGTGCCGCTTTCCGATGAAGAACTGGCCGCCCTGCACGAGGAGGCCAGGCAAATCGAAGCGCAGCTCAAGCTCGAGGAAGCCACGCCGGACAACAATCTGGTGGATGGAGTCAATCTGGCCATCGAGCGCTTCGAGGCCGAACATCCCGACCTGACCGCCACCCTGCGCAGCATTGCCAACTCGCTGCACAGCATGGGCATCTGAAACACCGCATCTACACACCTGGCGCCGCTGTGCGGCCCAATCGCCGGGCCCCCGGCGAACGGGCCGTGCAAAAGCCCTCAGCTATTTACTGGCGAACCAGGCGCAGATTGGCCGGAGTGATCGCCCCGGTGCTGCGATACGGATTGATATCCAGCCCCCCACGGCGCACATAACGCGCGTACACCGTCAGGTGTTCTGGCTGTAGCAGGTTCTTCAAGTCCAGGTAAATCCGCTCCACGCACTGCTCATGGAAGTCGGCATGCTGACGGAAGCTGATCAGGTAGGTCAGCAGGCTGGCATGGTCTAGCGCCCTGCCCTTGTACTCCACAACCACACTGCCCCAGTCAGGCTGACCGGTCACCGGGCAGTTGGATTTGAGCAGGTGGCTGTGCAGCGTTTCTTCGACCACCCGCTCGGGATTGCAATGCAGGAGCTCAGGCTGCGGCTGCTCGTAGTTGCTGATGGCCACGTCCAGGGCATCGATGCACTGACCCGGCAACGACACCACACCTTGCGCCTCGACCTCGGCCAGGGTCCGCACCTGCACGCCCACGGGCTTGCCGGCGGCAGCCGAGAGGTCTTTGACCAGGCACGCCTGCAATTCACCGATGGAAGCGAACACCGTTTGGTTCAGCGAATTGAGGTACAGCTTGAACGACTTCGATTCGATGATGTTGGGCGAGTCGGCCGGGATGGCGAACTCACCGATGGCCACCACCGGTTTACCGGACGGCAGCAACCACGAGAGCTCGAAGCAGTTCCAGTAATCGACGCCCTGCCAGGGCAAGGTCTGGGCCGTGACGCCCAGCTCGGCCCATTTTGCCTCACGGGGGATCGGGAACAGCAGCGCGGGCGTGTAGGTGGCGATGTATTCGCTGGACTTGCCCAGCGGGGAGTGTTCGGCAGCGGGATGCATGGAAACTGACCTGAAGGTTCGGAAATACCCCTAGTCTACCGGTTTTACCCCCCACCTTGGAGGGCCGTTCACTCGATGGTCAGGGGCCCGACCATGCCCGCCTGGTAATGCCCTGGTACATTGCAGGCAAACTCGATGGGTGCCGAGGCGTGGAAGGTCCAGGTCAGTTCGGCGCGCTGGCCGGGCTGGACCAGCACGGTATTGCCGCCATCGTGGCCATGGGCCCCATGGTCCATCTGACCATGCTCCATCTTCCCGTGATCCATGCCGGCGTGGTTCATCTGGCCGCTGAACAGTTGGCCCTGCATCGCGATCATCTGCTTCTGGTGCTCGGCATGCATGGCTTTGTCACCCAGGTTGAACTCGTGGGGTAACCGGCCTTCGTTGATCAGTACGAAGCGCACGGTTTCCCCGGCCTTGACCTGCAGAGCGCGAGGTTCGAAGGCAATGTCCTTCATGTGCACTTCCAGGGTACGGGTGGCCTTGCTGGCCGGGGCGGGCTCGCCGAAAGCGAACGATGCGCCCTGCCCGGCCCAGGCAGGCAAACTGGCCAAGGCCAAGGCGGTGGTGAAGAACAGGTGTTTCATGGCTGCTCCGAGCATGACGACAAATGAAGCCACTTTAGAAAGGCGCGTCTGGCACCAAGCTGACAAGCAGATTACAACTTTGTCAGCTTGGGCGAAGAGACGCATCGTCACGTATCATTTCAATCCCGAGACCAGCGCTACTCCTGTGGGAGCCGGAACATTTCATGAAACTGCTGATCGTCGAAGACCAGGCTCGCACTGGCCAATACCTGTGCCAAGGCCTCAGCGAGGCCGGTTTTGCCACCGAACTCGCCGCCGATGGCGACACCGGCCAGCACCTGGCACTCACGGGCGATCACGACCTGCTGATCCTCGACGTGATGCTGCCGGGGCGTAACGGCTGGCAGATCCTCCAGGCTGTGCGCGAAGCAGGCCTGGACACCCCGGTGCTGTTCCTCACCGCCCGCGATGCCGTGGCAGACCGCGTGCACGGCCTGGAACTGGGCGCCGATGACTACCTGATCAAGCCCTTCGCCTTTTCCGAGCTTCTGGCCCGCGTGCGCACCTTGCTGCGGCGCGGCACCGGCAACGGCCAGGACACCACCCTGAGCCTGGCCGACCTGCGCCTGGACCTGATCCGCCGCCGCGCCGAGCGCGCCGGGCAGCGCATCGACCTGACCGCCAAGGAATTCGCCCTGCTCGAACTGCTGCTACGTCGCCAGGGCGAAGTGCTGCCCAAGTCGCTGATCGCGTCACAGGTGTGGGACATGAACTTCGACAGCGACACCAACGTGATCGAAGTCGCTGTACGCCGCCTGCGCCTGAAGATCGACGACCCGCACCCCAACAAGCTGATCCACACCGTGCGCGGCATGGGCTACGTGCTCGAAGAGCGCCAGGACTGATGCGCAGGCTATCGCTCGGCAACCGCCTGGCTTTGCTGTTCGCCGCCTGCACCGCCATCGTCTCGCTGGGAGCCGGCCTGCTGTTCAGCCACGCCAGTGCGCAGCATTTCATCGAACTCGACCAGCAACTGCTGGAGTCACGGCTGTCGCAGTTGCGCAGCCAGTTGTCAGGCGTAGCCACTCTTGCGCAACTACAGCCCCGCTTGCCGGCTCTACGCCTTGAACTGGGCCATCAGGCCGACCTGGGCCTACGCATCCTGGGCAGCGACGGCGCCCCTTGGTTCAACAGCCGCCAGGCCTTGCCCGAGCCCGCTCCACCTGGGTTGGCAACCTTGCATGCCGAGGGTGTCGACTATCGCAGCCTGGTCGTGCCCCTGGATGCCGACGCACCAGGCTCGCCACGCCTGGCGCTGTACCTGGACATCACCCACCACCAGCATTTCCTCCAGGGCATGCAGCGCCTGATCTGGCTCACCGTTGGCCTGTCGGCGCTGGCCACTGCGCTGCTTGGCGCCTGGGCCGCACGTCGCGGGCTACGCCCTCTGCGGCAGATGGGCCAGGTGGCAGCCAGCGTCTCGGCGCGCTCGCTGACCACTCGCCTGCCTGACACCCAACTGCCGGAAGAGCTGGCGGAACTGGCCGCCACGGTCAACGCCATGCTGCAACGCCTGGACGATGCCTTCCAGCGCCTCTCGGCGTTTTCCGCCGACATCGCCCACGAGCTACGTACGCCGCTGTCGAACCTGCTGACCCACACCCAGGTGACCCTCACCCGCCCTCGCAGCCTCGAGGCGTACCGCGAAGCCCTGCACGACAACCTCGAAGAACTGCAAGGCATGGCGCAGATGGTCAACGATATGCTGTTCCTGGCCAAGGCCGACCATGGTCTGTTGGTGCCGGGGCAATCGATGCTGGCCCTGCACCAAGAGGTGGATGCCCTGCTGGAGTACTACACCCCGCTGGCCGAAGACGGCGAGGTGCAGCTGCGGCGCGAGGGCGAGGCGATGCTGTGCGGTGACCGCCATATGTTGCGCCGGGCGCTGTCCAACCTGTTGGACAATGCGCTGCGACATACCCCGGCCGGGGGACAGATTCGCGTGAGCCTGGCACCCGGCGTGCAGATCTGCGTGGCCAATACCGGCGCCGGGATCGACGCCGCCGCCATACCCCGCCTGTTCGATCGCTTCTACCGCGCAGACCCGGCACGGCAAGCAGGCAACAGCGAACACGCTGGGTTGGGACTGGCGATCACCCGGTCGATCGTGCAGGCCCACGGCGGGAGCATCCGGGCCGAATCCGAGGGCGGCTGGACCCGGTTCGTGATCGAGTTGCCGCAGCGACCGTGAAGCCTGGTGGTGACGACAGGCCTGAGGCCAACCTCAGACCGCCAGGCCGATCGCCGGCTGCACCTGCGAAGCCCGGTACGCCGGGTAGATCGTGGCCAGGAAGCTCATTACCAACCCGGCTACGCAGATCATCAGCACATCGCTACCCTGCAACTCCGACGGCAGGCTACTGATGAAATAGACGTCCGAAGTGAAAATGTGCTGCCCAGTGACCCGCTCCAACCAGCCGACGATCTGGCTGACGTTCAATGCGGCGATCACCCCGAGCACCCCACCGATCAACGTGCCGACGATGCCGATCAGGCTGCCCTGGACCATGAACGTGCCCATGATCTGTGCTGGCGTCGCGCCCAGGGTACGCAGGATGGCGATGTCCGGCCCCTTGTCGTTCACCACCATCACCAGGGTGGCGATGATGTTGAACGCCGCCACCGCGATGATCATCAGCAGCAACAGGCCAATCATGGTTTTTTCCATCTTCATGGCGCTGAACAGGCTGCCTTGGGTGTGCGACCAGTCATCGGCACGGTAGCCATCGCCCAGGCTCGCGGCAATCGCCTTGGACACCTGAGGTGCGGCATACAGGTCATGCAGCTTCAGGCGCACCCCTTGCACCTGGCCAGGCGCCCAGCGCTGCATCTCGCCGGCATCGGCCACATGGACATAAGCCTGGGAGCCATCGAGCTCGGCGCCCACCTTGAAGATACCGACCACGGTCAGACGCTGCATGCGTGGGGTGATGCCACCGGGTGCCTTGCTGATTTCCGGCACGATCAGGGTCAGCTTGTCGCCGGTGTTCAACCGGAAACGCCGCGCCGTCAGTTCGCCGATCACCACGCCATACTCACCTGGAACCAGCGCCTGCAGACGCCCTTGGACGATGTGCTGACCGACGATGGAGACCTGGCCTTCCTCGGCCGGATCGATGCCACTGACCTGGATCGGCTGCATCGCCCCCTTGTACGAGAGCATGCCTTCCATTTCGGTGATCGGCGCGGCGGCCATCACCGCCGGATTCTTCAACGCTGCATCGGCCACGTGGCGCCAGTCGGCCAGGGGCTGCTCGCCGAGAATACTGGCGTGCGGCACCAGGCCGAGGATGCGTGAACTCATCTCGCGCTGGAAGCCGTTCATCACCGACAGCACCACGATCATCGCCAGCACGCCCAGCGACAGGCCGATCATCGAGGTCATCGAAATGAACGAGATGAAGTGGTTGCGGCGCTTGGCCCGGGTATAGCGCGCGCCGATGAAGATGGGCAAGGGTCTGAACATGTACGAAAACACCCACTGTGAAAAAGGAACGGGGCGACGCAAAGCGCCCCGTGCAATCGATCAGATCGCCACCAGGTGGCCGTCGTCGAGCTTCAACACCCGGTCCATCTGACGCGCCAGGTTGAGGTCGTGGGTCACCACCAGAAAGGCAGTGCGCGACGCGCTGGACAGTTCCTGCATCAATTCCTGGATGCCTTGGGCAGTATGGTGGTCGAGGTTACCGGTCGGCTCATCGAGCATCACCAGGCCCGGCCGATTGACCAGGGCACGGGCGATCGCCACGCGCTGGCGTTCGCCACCGGAAAGCTCCGCCGGCTTGTGATTCAGGCGATGGCCCAGCCCTACCCGCTTGAGCAGCGCCTCGGCCCGCTCACGCGCTTCAGGGATCGGTGTGCGGCCAATCAGCAACGGCATGCACACGTTCTCGATGGCGGTGAATTCCGGCAGCAGGTGGTGGAACTGATAGACGAAGCCCAGCTCGCGGTTGCGCAGCAGGCCGCGGGCGCGCTCGCCCAGCGCCGACAATTCCTCACCGGCCAACCAGACGCTGCCCTGGGTCGGCCGGTCGAGGCCACCGAGCAGGTTGAGCAAGGTGCTCTTGCCCGAACCCGAACTGCCGACGATGGCCACCCGCTCGCCGGCCTGCAGCTCGAGGTTGAGCCCAGACAACACCTGCACCGATTCCGGGCCCTCGTCGTAGGACTTGCCCAGGTTGCGGCAACTCAGAACGGCTTTATCACTCATGCGCGAATCACTCATAACGTAGCGCCTCTGCAGGCTGGGTGCGGGCCGCACGCCAGGCCGGGTACAGGGTGGCGAGGAAACTCAGGACCAACGCCGCAGCGCAGACCATGTACACGTCCTGGGCCTGGATCTGCGAGGGCAGGTAATCGATGAAATACACGTCGGCATTGAGGAATTTGTGCCCGATCAGTTTCTCGATGCCGGCGATGGCCGCACTCACGTTGAGCGCGGCGAGGATGCCGACCACGGCGCCGATCAACGTGCCGATCACCCCGATCACGGTGCCCTGGACCATGAAGATCAGCATGATCTGGCCTGGTGTGGCGCCCAGTGTGCGGAGGATGGCGATGTCGCCGCGCTTGTCGTTGACCACCATCACCAGGGTGGAAATGATGTTGAACGCCGCCACCGCCACGATCAGCAGCAGCAACAGGCCGATCATGGCTTTTTCCATGCGGATGGCCTGGTACAGGTTGCCGTGGGTGCGGGTCCAGTCGCGGCTGTAGAACTCCTGGTCGCCCAGGTGCTGGGCGATGTCCCAGGCCACCCGTGGTGCCTGGAACAGGTCGTCGAACTTCAGGCGCAGGCCCTGGACCTGATCGGGCTTCCAGCGGTGCAGGCGGGACAGGTCGGCGATGTTGGTCAGACCCAGGTAGCCGTCGATCTCGCCGGCCCCCACGTGGAAGGTGCCGACCACGGTGAAGCGCTTCATGCGTGGGAACATGCCGGCCGGCGTGACGCTGACCTCCGGCGCGACGAAGGTGAGCTTGTCGCCGATGGCGACGCCCAGCTTGGCCGCGGCCTTGTCGCCGATCATGATGCCCCAGTCGCCCGGCGCCAGTTTGTCCAGCCCGCCTTGCAGGGTGAAGTTGTCGATGATCGAAACGTCATGCTCGCGGGCCGGATCGATGCCGTTGAGCAGCACCTTCTGCACCTTGCCGTCATGGGTCAGCAACCCCTGCATCTGGGTGTAGGGGGCCACCGCCAGCACGTGGGGATTCTGCTTTACTTGTTGGGCAAGAGCCGGCCAGTCGTCGATCGGCTGACCGCTCTCGAGCGTGGCGTGAGGGATCATGCCGAGCACGCGGGTACGCATCTCGTGGTCGAAGCCGTTCATCACCGACAACACCACGATCATCACCACCACGCCCAAGGCGAGGCCGATCATCGAGGTCAGGGAAATGAACGAGACGAAATGGTTACGGCGCTTGGCACGGGTGTAACGCGTACCGATGAATGCGAAAAGAGGTCTGAACATGTCGGGGCTTGTTCGGATGAAAGGGAACGTCCTTGTGGCGAGGCGCCTACGGCGGCTTTACACTCGGACCACCGCCGCTACCATGGGTTCGCCATGACGACATTAGACGAAGAAGATCGCCGCGAATACTACCGCATCGACGATAGGATCGCACTGGAAATCAGCCCCTTGAGCGCGGCCGAAGCCCTTGAAGCAGAACTGTTGCAGGATGATTCGCCGCTGTTCAACCTGCTCAGCGAACTACACCTCAGCGATTTCGAGTCGCAACACCTGCTGCGCCAGCTCAGCGACAAGGATCGCACCCTCGCCGCCTTCCTGCGTGCGCAGAACAAACGCCTCGATCTGCTCAGCGCAGTGGTCGCGCAATCCCTGCTCGGCACGATCGGCCAATTGCTGCCAGTGGTTATTTCCGAGGGTGGCATCGAGTGCATCCAAGCACAGCCGTTCACGCCCGGCGCCGCGGTGAAAGTGAAGATGGTGCTGATGCCACGCGCCCACGGTCTGCTGCTACGTGCGCGCATCATCCACTGCGAGGCGCGCGACGATGGCCGCTTCGAGGTCGGTGCGGAGTTCACCGACATGACCGACGCCCAGCGCCAATTGCTGGCGCGCTATATCTTGCAACGTCAGCAGCAACAGCGGCGCCAGCAACTGGAAAACGACGAGCCCGCGTCCTGAGCCCCCACCCCATTGATTTTGAAGGAACGAACGTGACCCTGATCTACGGCCACCGCGGCGCCAAGGGCGAAGCCCCCGAAAATACCCTGACCAGCTTCCGGCAATGCCTGTCCCATGGCGTCGACCGCTGCGAGCTGGACCTGCACCTGTCGGCCGACAACGAGCTGATGGTGATCCACGACCCGACCCTCAAACGCACCACTGGCCGGCGCGGCAAGGTGGTAGAGCATTCGGCGGCGGACCTGGTGACCATCGATGCGCGCAAAGGCGGCCCGGGTTGGGTGCAGCCCTGCCCGATCCCGCGCCTGGAAGAACTGTTCCAGAAGTGCGACTTCCAGCATTGGCAACTGGAGGTGAAAAGCGCTTCGCGGACCCGCGCCGCCAGCACCGTTCTGGCGATTCGAGAGCTGGCCCAGCAATACGGTCTGCTCGACAAGGTCACCATCACCTCGAGTTCACGGGAAGTGCTCGGCGCGGCATTGGAGCTGGTTCCGGACGTGGCCCGTGGGCTAGTGGCCGAATACGCCTGGCTCGACCCACTGAAGGTCGCGCAGAACTATGACTGCCAATTGCTGGCCCTGAACTGGACCCTGTGCACGCCCGAACGCCTGATCAAGGCCCAGCGCCAGGGTCTGCACGTGTCGGTGTGGACGGTCAACGAGCCGGCGCTGATGCGCCGACTCGCCGACTTTGGCGTGGACAGCCTGATTACAGACTTTCCCGGTTTGGCCAAGACCACCCTCGGGTAGGGCTGAAATCGGTCTCCCCGACCGGCTCAGGCCACCGGCCGGAGCCGCTCAAAAAAGCCGGTTCAGGCCGTCGTAGGCAGCTACCCGATAGGCTTCGGCCATGGTCGGGTAGTTGAAGGTGGTGTTGACGAAGTACTTCAGATTGTTCTGCTCACCCGGCTGGTTCATGATCGCCTGGCCGATGTGGACGATTTCCGAAGCCTGGTAGCCGAAGCAGTGAACGCCGAGGATTTCCAGGGTTTCACGGTGGAACAGGATCTTCAGCATGCCTTGCGGCTCGCCAGCGATCTGCGCACGGGCCATGCTCTTGAAGAAGGCTTTGCCCACTTCGTACGGCACCTTGGCCTGGGTCAGCTCCTGCTCGTTCTTGCCGATCGAGCTGATTTCCGGAATGGTGTAGATACCGGTTGGCACGTCATCGACGAAGCGCCAGCTACCGTTGTCGACGATGCTGCCAGCCGCCGAGCGCCCCTGGTCATGGGCGGCACTGGCCAGGCTCGGCCAGCCGATCACGTCACCGGCGCCGTAGATGTTCGGCACGCTGGTGCGGTAGGCACTGTCGACCTCGATCTGGCCACGGCTGTTGACCTTGATGCCGATGTTCTCCAGGCCCAGCTTGTCGGTGTTGCCGGTACGGCCGTTGCACCAGAGCAAGGCGTCGGCCTTGATCTTCTTGCCCGATTTCAGGTGCAGGATCACACCGTTGTCCAGGCCTTCGACGCGCTCGTACTCTTCGTTGTGGCGCACGGTGATGTTGTTGTTGCTGAAGTGGTAGCTCAGTGCCTGGGAGATTTCCGAGTCCAGGAAGCTCAGCAACTGGCCACGGTTGTCGACCAACTCCACCAGCACACCCAGGCCGCTGAAGATCGAGGCGTATTCGCAGCCGATCACGCCGGCGCCGTAGACGATCAGCTTGCGCGGGGTGTGGCTGAGGCTGAGGATGGTGTCGCTGTCGTAGACGCGCGGGTGGTTGAAGTCGATGTCGGCCGGACGGTAAGGGCGCGAACCGGTGGCGATGATGATGTGTTTGGCATTCAGGCGCTCGACCACACCGTTGGCGCAGACCACTTCGATGGTCTGCTCGTCGGCGAAGCTGCCGGTGCCGACGAACACGTCGACACGGTTGCGGGCATAGTAGCCGGTACGCGAAGCCACCTGTTTGGAAATCACCTTCTCGGCGCTCTTGAGCACGTCGGGGAAGGAGAACCAGCGCGGTTCACCGATGGCCCGGAACATCGGGTTGGTGTTGAACTGCATGATCTGCCGCACCGAGTGACGCAGTGCCTTGGACGGGATGGTGCCCAGGTGGGTGCAGTTGCCGCCGACCTGACGGCGGCTGTCGACCATTGCCACCTTGCGTCCCGCTTTCGCGGCATTCATTGCCGCGCCTTCTCCGGCCGGGCCAGACCCCAGCACCACTACGTCGTAGTTGTAGACAGCCATGCGTACTCCTTCAGAACTGGCCCGCGGGCCACGGTCGCTCGCGGGACTCGATCATGCCGCCGCAGCGTCATGAGAAAATTCAGGTGCAGTCTAATCAAGCGTGAACGCCGCGCACATTAACCCTTGGTCGCGTCGTAGGCCAATTTTGCCTGCACTACATGTTCGTGTGCCCTACCCTGGCGCCGATCATACGTCCATGCACTTTCATTCGCCTTGCACCGCCCGCTCATACGCAGGCGTCGATCGGGAGACGAAGCCACCCTCGGCTCGAGTCACCAGCACTGCGGCCAGGTCATGGGCCAGGGCGAACGCCCAACCGCGCTCCGGCCCGAGGATCAAGAGCAGGGTCGAGTAGCCATCGGCCTGCAGCGCCGAGGCATCGAGCACGGTGACCGAGGCCAGCTCGTGCAGCACCGGTCGCCCGAGGCGCGCATCGAAGGTGTGCGAATAGCGCCGGCCATTCTCCTCGAAATAATGCCGATAGTCACCCGAGCTCGACACGGCAAGGCCGTTCAAGGCGATGATCTGGCGGGCCACCTGACGGTCCTCGCGAGGCAGCTCCAGGGCCACCCGCCACGGGCTGCCGTCGGGCTTGTGGCCCGCGGCCTTGAGCTCGCCCGTGACTTCAGCGAGATAGCTGGCGATTCCCATGGCGCGCAAACGCTCGGCAACAAGGTCGACGGCATGCCCGGCGGCGATGCTGTTGAAATCCAGTTGCACCGGGGCGTCCTTGCACAACGCCTGGCCTTCGATGCGCAGGTGCTGGTAGCCCACGCGCTCGCGGGCCCTGGCCAGGGCCTGAGGGTCGGGCACCTGCTCACGGCGGGCCTGCGGACCGAAGCCCCAGAGGTCGAGCAGCGGCTCGACGGTGAGGTCGAACGCTCCGCCGCTCTGCTGCGCCAAGTGCTGGCCGAGTGCGACCAGCTCGAGCATGTCGGGCGGCATTGCCTGGCACTGATTGGCGGGGAGCTGGTTGAACTGGCTGACGGTGGAGTCGGCGCGGTAGGTCGAGTAATGAAGGTCGATGTCATGCAGGACGGTCTCGACCGCGGCTTGGACTTTGGCCGGGGCCGGGCCGCCGGGCTCGCGCACGTACTGGATGCTGTAGCTGCTGCCCATGGTCGGGCCACCCAGGCGCTCCAGGGTCGGGCCCTGGTCACAGGCGGTGAGGAGCATCAGGATGAACAGGAGAGTTATGCGCACGTTTGGAGTCCTGAGTGCTTGGCTGGGGTTTCCAGGTGTGGCGTAAATCGAGCGCCGCCCGCGCGGCGCTCGATCTAACAGGCGCCACACAACTTACTCCAGGCAAAAAAAACGGGAACCCGAAGGTTCCCGTTTTTTCATTGCCTTACAAGCGAATCAGCGTGGAAACGCTGGCGGGTTCACACCGGCCATTTCTTCCATCACACGAACCACCTGGCAGCTGTAACCGAACTCGTTGTCGTACCAGACGTACAGCACAACGCGGTTGTCGTTGCAGATGGTCGCTTCGGCATCGACCACACCGGCGTGGCGCGAGCCGACGAAGTCGGTGGAGACCACTTCCTGGGAGCTGACGTAGTCGATCTGCTTGTGCAGTTCCGAGTGCATGGCCGCCTGGCGCAGGTACTCGTTGATCTCGTCGCGGCTGGTGGCCTTTTCCAGGTTCAGGTTGAGGATGGCCATCGAGACGTTCGGCGTCGGCACGCGAATGGCGTTGCCGGTCAGCTTGCCCTTGAGCACCGGCAGCGCCTTGGCGGCGGCGGTGGCGGCACCGGTCTCGGTGATGACCATGTTCAGCGGCGCGGCGCGACCGCGGCGGCTGCCCTTGTGGAAGTTGTCGATCAGGTTCTGGTCGTTGGTGAACGAGTGAACGGTTTCGACGTGGCCGTTGATGATGCCGAACTGGTCGTTGACTGCCTTGAGCACCGGTACGATGGCGTTGGTGGTGCAGGACGCAGCCGAGACGATCTTGTCGTGAGCGGTGATATCGCCGTGGTTGATGCCATGCACGATGTTCTTCAGCGCGCCCTTGCCAGGTGCGGTGAGGATCACGCGGTCGACGCCTTTGCACTGCAGGTGCTGGCCGAGACCTTCGGCATCACGCCATTTACCGGTGTTGTCGACCAGCAGGGCATTGTCGATGCCGTACTGGGTGTAGTCGATCGACGCCGGGTCGTTGGAGTAGATCACCTGGATCAGGTTGCCGTTGGCAGTGATGGTGTTGTTGGCTTCATCGACGGTGATGGTGCCATCGAACGGGCCGTGCACCGAGTCACGGCGCAGCAGGCTGGCGCGCTTGACCAGGTCGTTCTCGGCACCCTTGCGTACGACGATGGCGCGCAGACGCAGGCCGTCGCCACCACCGGTCTTCTCGATCAGGATGCGTGCCAGCAGGCGGCCGATGCGGCCAAAGCCGTACAGCACGACGTCGGTACCCTTGCGGGCCGAAGCGTTTTGCTGGCCGACCACCTCGGCCAGTTCGTCACGCACGAACTGCTCGGCGCTGCGGCCGTTGCCTTCGAGCTTGAATTTGTTGGCGAGCTTGCCCAGATCGACCGAGGCGGCGCCGAGCTTCAGCTCGCTCATGGCCTTGATCAGGGGGAATGTTTCGTGAACGGACAGTTCGGTCTCATCGGTCTGGCGATGACGCGCAAAGCGGTGAGCCTTGAGGATCGAGATAACCGAACGGTTGATCAGGCTGCGGCCATAGATCGAGCTCACCACGTTGTTGTTGCGGTAGAGCTGACCGATAAGCGGGATCATCGCTTCAGCAAGTGCTTCACGGTCGATCCACTCACCAAGACACTGGTCGGGCTTCTGAGTCACGGGAACCTTCCACATGTAGGGACAGAAAAAAGGGGCTACATTATGACGCCCCGACGCGTAACCGGCAATGAGCGCCTGTCGCCAGCACCGCGCCCTACTGCCGTGGCCTTTGCAACCTGACAGCGGACCCCGGCACCGGTACAATCGGTCTCTTTGCCGCAACGCTTGGAGTCCAATCTCCCGTGTCAGTTCTGCGCCTACCGAAAATGTCGGCCACGGCCGGCAAACAGACCTGGGGCAACCTGCCTGGTGCCGCCCTCAGTCTCGCCATCGCCGAAGCCGCCAGCAACGCCGGCCGCTTCACCCTGTTGCTGACCGCCGACAGCCAGGCCGCCGACCGCCTGGAACAGGAGCTGCGTTTCTTCGCCCCGCAGCTGCCGGTGCTGCCGTTCCCCGATTGGGAAACCCTGCCCTACGACCTGTTCTCGCCGCATCAGGACATCATCTCGCAACGCATCGCCAGCCTCTATCAGCTGCCGGAGCTCAGCCACGGCATTCTCGTCGTGCCGATCACCACCGCCCTGCACCGCCTGGCGCCGACGCGCTTCCTGCTGGGCAGCAGCCTAGTCCTGGACATTGGCCAGCGCATCGACGTCGAACTGATGCGCACACGCCTGGAAGCCAGCGGCTACCGCTGCGTCGATACGGTCTACGAACACGGCGAATTCGCCGTGCGCGGCGCGCTGATCGACCTGTTCCCGATGGGCAGCAAGCTGCCTTACCGCATCGACCTGTTCGATGACGAGATCGAGACCCTGCGCACCTTCGACCCGGAGACCCAGCGCTCGATCGACAAGGTCGACTCGGTCCGTCTGCTGCCAGCGCGTGAATTTCCGATGCAGAAGGAAGAAGTCACTCGCTTCAAGGCACGTTTCCGCGAGCGCTTCGACGTCGATTTCCGCCGCAGCGCGATCTTCCAGGACCTGGCCAGCGGCATCATCCCCGCGGGCATCGAGTATTACCTG
The DNA here is from genome assembly GCF_025377065.1 of Pseudomonas sp. HD6422. Lineage (NCBI taxonomy): Bacteria > Pseudomonadati > Pseudomonadota > Gammaproteobacteria > Pseudomonadales > Pseudomonadaceae > Pseudomonas > Pseudomonas sp. HD6422. The sequence goes on from NZ_JAHWIW010000041.1 coordinate 34,815, forward strand.
CCGCTGTTCTTCGAAGACACTTCGACCCTGTTCGACTACCTGCCGAGCGACACCCAGGTATTCTCGCTGCCTGGCGTCGAACAGGCCGCCGAGCATTTCTGGAACGACGTGCGCGGGCGCTATGAAGAACGCCGCGGCGACCTGACCCGGCCCCTGTTGCCGCCGGCCGAGCTGTTCCTGCCGGTGGAGGACTGCTTCGCCCAGCTCAAGCAATGGCCCCGCGTAGTGGTCAGCGCCGAGCCGATCGACGCTGGCGTGGGGCGCGAAAGCTTCCCGGCGCGCGCCCTGCCCAACCTGGCGATCGAGGCCAAGGCCAATCAGCCGCTGGCCGAGCTGGCCAGCTTCCTCGACCAGTTCAGCGGGCGGGTACTGTTCACCGCCGAATCGGCCGGGCGCCGCGAAGTGCTGCTGGAACTGCTCGAACGCCTCAAGCTGCGCCCGCAGACGGTGGATGGTTGGGCCGACTTCATCACCGGCAGCGAGCGCCTGGCGATCACCATCGCACCGCTCGACGACGGCCTGCTGCTGGACGACCCGGCCATCGCTCTGGTGGCCGAGAGCCCGCTGTTCGGCCAACGCGTGATGCAGCGCCGGCGCCGCGAAAAACGTGGCGAGGCGGCTAACGATGCCGTCATCAAGAACCTCACCGAACTGCGCGAAGGCGCGCCGGTGGTGCACATCGACCACGGGGTAGGCCGCTACCTGGGCCTGGCGACCCTGGAAATCGAGGGCCAGGCCGCCGAGTTTTTGACCCTGGAGTACGCCGAAGGCGCCAAGCTTTACGTGCCGGTGGCCAACCTGCACCTGATCGCCCGCTACACCGGCAGCGACGATGCCCTGGCTCCGCTGCACCGCCTGGGCTCCGAGGCCTGGCAGAAGGCCAAGCGCAAGGCTGCCGAACAGGTGCGCGACGTCGCCGCCGAATTGCTCGACATCTATGCCCGCCGCGCCGCGCGCAAGGGCTATGCCTTCGCCGACCCGGCCGCCGACTACGCGACCTTCAGCGCCGGCTTCCCGTTCGAGGAAACGCCCGACCAGCAGGCCGCCATCGAAGCCGTGCGGGTCGACATGCTCGCGCCCAAGCCCATGGATCGTCTAGTGTGCGGCGACGTTGGCTTCGGCAAGACCGAAGTCGCCATGCGCGCGGCCTTCATCGCCGTGCACAGCGGCCGCCAGGTGGCGGTATTGGTGCCCACCACCCTGCTCGCCCAGCAGCATTACAACAGCTTCCGCGATCGCTTCGCCGAATGGCCGGTGAAAGTCGAGGTGATGAGCCGCTTCAAGTCGGCCAAGGAAGTCGCCGCTGCCGCCGCCGACCTGGCCGAAGGCAAGATCGACATCCTCATCGGCACCCACAAGCTGCTGCAGGACGACGTGCGTTTCAAGGACCTGGGCCTGGCCATCATCGACGAGGAACACCGCTTCGGCGTGCGCCAGAAAGAGCAGCTCAAAGCGCTGCGCAGCGAAGTGGACATCCTCACCCTGACCGCAACGCCGATTCCGCGTACGCTGAACATGGCCGTGGCAGGCATGCGCGACCTGTCGATCATTGCCACGCCGCCGGCTCGCCGGCTGTCTGTGCGCACCTTCGTCATGGAGCAGAACAAGAGCACGGTCAAGGAAGCGCTGCTGCGTGAACTGCTGCGCGGCGGCCAGGTGTACTACCTGCACAACGATGTGAAAACCATCGAAAAATGCGCCGCCGAGCTGGCCGAGCTGGTGCCGGAAGCGCGGATCGGTATCGGCCACGGGCAGATGCGCGAACGCGAACTGGAACAGGTGATGAGCGACTTCTACCACAAGCGCTTCAATGTGCTGGTGGCCTCGACCATCATCGAAACCGGCATCGACGTGCCCAGTGCCAACACCATCGTCATCGAGCGCGCCGACAAGTTCGGCCTGGCGCAACTGCACCAGCTGCGCGGTCGGGTCGGACGCAGCCACCACCAGGCCTACGCCTACCTGCTGACACCGACCCGGCAGAAGGTCAGCAGCGATGCCGAGAAGCGTCTGGAGGCCATCGCCAATACCCAGGACCTGGGCGCAGGTTTCGTACTCGCCACCAACGATCTGGAAATCCGTGGCGCCGGCGAACTGCTTGGCGAAGGCCAGAGCGGACAGATCCAGGCCGTGGGCTTCACCCTGTACATGGAAATGCTCGAACGGGCGGTCAAGGCCATTCGCAAGGGCACCCAGCCGAACCTTGAACAACCACTGGGCGGCGGCCCGGAAATCAACCTGCGCCTGCCGGCGCTGATCCCCGAGGACTACCTGCCCGACGTCCATGCCCGCCTGATTCTCTACAAACGCATCGCCTCGGCGGCCGACGAAGAAGGCCTCAAGGACCTGCAGGTGGAGATGATCGACCGCTTCGGCCTGCTGCCGGAGCCGACCAAGAACCTGATGCGCCTGACCTCGCTCAAGCTGCAGGCGGAAAAGCTCGGCATCAAGAAAGTCGACGCCGGCCCGAACGGCGGCAAGCTCGAGTTCGAGGCCGAAACCCCGGTCGACCCGTTGACCCTGATCAAGCTGATTCAGGGCCAGCCCAAACGCTACAAGTTCGAGGGTGCCACTCAGTTCCGCTTCCTGGTGCCGATGGAACGCCCCGACGAACGCTTCAATACCCTGGAGGCGCTGTTCGAGCGCCTGACCCCACAGCCTGCCTAAGGAAGATCCATGCGTGCCATCCGTTGCCTGACCCTGCTGCTGGCGCTGTTCGCGCCAGCCGCCTTCGCCGAAGGCCTGTATCAGGTAGAAATGATCCTGGTGCGGCAGAACGCCGTGCCTGCGGTGACCAGCCCGTTCGCCCCCGAAGACTGGAGCGCCGGCGCACCACGCCTGGACAGCGGCGCCGAACGGCGCCTGGCCCTGGAAGACGAGGCCACCCGCCTGGAAGCCACCGCCGACTACACCGTGCTGCTGCACAAGGCCTGGCAGCAAGAGGTGGGCAGCGCGCCCAGCACCATCGCCCTGGGCGTCGGTAAAGAGCGCTTCGGCCACTTCCCGATCGAGGGCAACCTGAGCATCACCGAAGGCCGTTTCATCAGCGTCCAGGCCAACTTTTGGGTCAACGATCTCGACAACAACGGCAACGTGCTGCGCAGCGAGCAGTTCAAGCAGGCCAACAGCAACATGAAGGGCGGCCAGCTGACGTTCATCGACGGCGGCCACCTGGCGCTGCTGCTCAAGGTGACACCGCCCAATGCGCCGAAGATGCCGACGCCCCCGGAGATGATGGAGCAGTGATGTGAGTGGGCGCGAGCCGCAACAGCTCTTGAGGACGCACCCCAACTGGGTCGACTTCATCGACAGCAAGACCTTGATCCGAGGCCGGGACTACGCCGCGCAAGCACGGACCCGGATCCTGTCGCAGCAGGACGCTGCGGTCAAAGCGACCTGCCGCGGCTCGGCTGGCCAGCATTACCAGCAGAACATCAAGCTGGTGATCGATGGCAACGATCTGCGAATCTTCGGGCGCTGCAGCTGCCCGGTCGGCATCAACTGCAAGCATTGCGTCGCTGCGCTCATACAACTGCAAGCCGGGGTCGGCCACCTCGACCCGCAGATGCCACAGGAACAGGCTGCACTGTCGCTGCCACCGGATCTCGACCTCTGGGTCGAGGGCCTGGAGTCGCCTGCCAGGCCTACAGCGCCCCGCGAGCCCATGCGCAAGGGCCCGGCGATCTACTACCGCATCCATATCGACCATGAACGTTGCCAGCTGGAAGCCATCAAGGGCACCCGGCAGGCCGATGGCAGTCTGAAGTTCGGCCGCATCAGCTCGATGTCCGAACTGATCTACTACACCCCGCGCTATGTCACCGAAGACGATGCCCGCCTGCTGCGCCTGATCGACGCACGCAGCGAAACGTCGTTACCTCTGGTTGAACTGCAGGGCAAGCAAGGCGCGGAACTGCTCGGTTACGCCCTGGCCAGCGGGCACCTGCTGTACGAAGACGATCCACAGCCCCTGCTCGCCGGACCCGAGCTTCACGCCGAGTTTCGTTGGGTCAGGCTGGACAACGGCAGCTATCGGGGAGCCTGGCACCTCGACGACCAGCGCGCACTGCAGGCACTGCCCACCGAACCGATGCACTACATCGATACGCAAACGCGCCAGGTCGGCACATTGCTCCATGGCCTGGACCCATTCATCGCCAGCCAGCTTGCCCGCGCCCCTGTTGTCCCCGAACACCTGGTGGTGCCCCTGAGCCATCGACTGAACGCCTTGAACCGCCAAGTACCCACACCCACGGCTGTGCGCAGCGAACAGGTGGATGACGTAAGCCCCCGCGGGCGCCTGACCCTCGGCAGCCTGGAATTCAGCGCCTACATGCCCAAGACCGGCCGCATGCAACGGCAGATGCAGCACCGTGCCGCGCTGTCGTTCGACTATGACGGCCTGCGCACCAGCGGCAATGACGACAAGCCCCTGACCCGCCTGGTGGGCGCCACCAGCCAGCGCATCCGCCGGCAACCGGAGGCTGAGCAGGCACTGCGCAAGGTGCTGCGCGACCTCGGCTTCAAACCTGCCACTCGCCAGAGCAAGGCCCTGCCCGACAGCGCGGGAGAAATGCTGCAACTGCCGGACGACGACGCCTGGCTGCAGTTTGCCCGTCAAGGCCTGACCCACCTACGCGAGGCCGGTTGGGACATCGAGATGCACCGCGACTTCGCCTTCAACCTGCACGAAGTCGACGATTGGTACGCGCAGGTCGATGAAGCGCCGGGCCACGAATGGTTCGACCTGGAGCTCGGTATCGTCGTCGAAGGCCAGCGCCACAGTCTGTTGCCGATCGTGCTGCAGCTGCTGCGCAGCAATCCCGAGCTATTGCGTCCCAGCGAACTGGCGCGACGCAGTGACGACGAACACCTGCTGATCGACCTCAACCGGGGCCGCCTGGACAGCCCCGCGCTGCGCGTCGCCCTACCCTATGGGCGGGTCAAGGCGGTGATGAGCACGCTTGGCGAGCTGTATCTGCAGGAAGACGCTGTCGGCCCCAGCCTGCGCATGGACCGTGCCGACGCGCCGCGCCTGAACGACATCGAAGCGCTGCCGCTGCAGTGGCAAGGCGGCGCGCAGGTACGCGACCTTGGCCGGCGCCTGCGCGATGCCCGGGCGCTCGAGGTCGAGCCCCCGGCCGGCCTCAACGCCACGCTGCGCCCCTATCAGCAGCAAGGCCTGAACTGGATGCAGGCCCTGCGCGAGATGGGTACCGGCGGCATCCTTGGCGACGACATGGGCCTGGGCAAGACCCTGCAGGCCCTGGCTCACCTGCTCCTGGAGAAACAAGCCGGGCGCCTGACCCTACCGGCGCTGGCAGTGATGCCGACCAGTCTGGTACCCAACTGGCTCGACGAAGCCCAGCGCTTTGCACCTGGGCTGCGCGTGCTGGCATTGCAGGGCGCGGGGCGCAACAGACATTTTGCCAAGCTGCACGAATACGATCTGGTGCTCACCACCTACGCCCTGGTCCCCCGCGATCTCGAGCACCTGCGCGCCCAGCGGTGGCACCTGCTGGTGCTCGACGAAGCGCAGAACATCAAGACCAGCACCAGCAAGGCCGCCCAGGCGGTGTGCGAGCTGCAGGCCAACCAGCGCCTGTGCCTGACCGGCACGCCCATGGAGAACAACCTGGCCGAGCTATGGTCGCTCTTCCACTTCCTGATGCCGGGTTGGCTGGGCGATATCAAGCGCTTCAACCAGGATTATCGGACCCCTATCGAACGGCATGGCGACGCCGAGCGGATGGCCCATCTGGCGGCTCGGATCCGTCCGTTCCTGTTGCGTCGCACCAAGGAACAGGTCGCCACCGAACTACCCGCCAAGACCGAAATGGTGCATTGGGTCGAGCTCAGCGACGCCCAGCGCGACACCTACGAAACGGTACGGGTGGCGATGGACAAGAAAGTGCGTGACGAGATCGCCCGCAACGGCGCGGCGCGCAGCCAGATCGTGATCCTCGATGCCCTGCTCAAGCTGCGCCAGGTCTGTTGCGACCTGCGCCTGGTCAAAGGCATCGAACCCAAGGGCAGCCAGGCCGACAAGGGCAAGCTGGGCGCCCTGCTGGACATGCTCGATGAGTTGCTCAGCGAAGGCCGTCGGGTGCTGTTGTTTTCGCAGTTCACCTCGATGCTGGCACTGATCGAGCAGGAACTGGACAAGCGCGGAATCCGCTACAGCCTGCTCACCGGTGACACCCGCGACCGGCGTGCGCCGGTCAAGCACTTCCAGGAGGGCAATAGCGAAGTCTTCCTGATCAGCCTGAAGGCAGGCGGCACCGGCCTCAACCTGACCGCGGCGGACACGGTCATCCACTTCGACCCCTGGTGGAACCCGGCCAGCGAGAACCAGGCCACCGACCGCGCCTACCGCATCGGCCAGGACAAGCCGGTGTTCGTCTTCAAGCTGATCACGCGGGGCACGGTGGAAGAGAAGATCCAACAATTGCAGCAGGAAAAGGCCGCACTGGCGGCAAGCTTGCTGGATGGCGGGCAGGCTGGGCAATGGCGCATGGGCGATGAAGAAATCGAGGCACTGTTTGCGCCCTTGCCTGGGAAGCGGGGGCGCGCTCAAGCCTGAGAGATTGGCCTGAGGTAGGCGTTGCCGGTGAGATCGAGCGCCGCGCGGGCGGCGCTCGATCTCATGACCAACAAAAATGTCGAGCCGGGCACGCACGAGCTGCGCTCGATCTCATCGGCGATACCACTCGAACGGCCTGCGCATCAAGGTCAATCAACCAACTGAGCTTCCTTCAACGCCCCCAACGCCTCCAGCCAGCGCGGCTGCTGTCGGTAATCGGTCCGCGCAAACCCTTGCCCGCGCATCCGCGCAATCCGAGGCGACGGCTTGACCTTCAATCGCTGCGCCGCGCTCAGTGCCAGCTCCGCGGCAGCGCGGTCATTGCACACCAGCCCCATGTCACAGCCCGCACTCAGCGCCGCCTCGATACGGCTGGCCGCGTCTCCGACCACATGCGCACCTGCCATGGACAGGTCATCACTGAAGATCACCCCGTCAAAGCCCAGCTCGCCGCGCAGGATGTCCTGCAGCCAGCGCCGGGAGAAGCCGGCCGGCTGGTTATCCACTTGCGGATAGATGACATGTGCCGGCATGACCGCGGCCAACTGCCCCCTGAGCCGAGTGAACGGCACCAAGTCGGCCTGGCGCAGCTGCTCCAGGCTGCGCTCATCGGTCGGGATGGCCACATGGGAATCCGCCTCCGCCCAGCCATGACCGGGGAAATGCTTGCCACAGGCGGCCATGCCCGCCGCATTCATGCCACGGATGAACGCACCGGCCAGTTGCGTGGCACGTTCGGGGTCACCTTCGAAGGCTCGGGTTCCCACCACGGCGCTGCGCTGGTGGTCGAGATCGAGTACCGGAGCAAAACTCAGGTCCAGGCCAACCGCCAGCACCTCGGTAGCCATCAACCAGCCGCACTGCTCGGCCAGGTACTCGGCATTGGCGTTGTCGGCGATGGCGCGCATGGCCGGCAGCCGAACGAAGCCCTGGCGCAGGCGCTGGACCCGTCCACCCTCTTGGTCCACGGCCAGGATCAGGTCGGGGCGAATGACGCGAATGGAGGCGCACAGCTCGCGCACCTGGCGCGGGCTGTCGATGTTACGGGCGAAAATGATCAGGCCGGCGACTTCGGGTTGGCGCAGCAGGTGGCGGTCTTCGGCGGTCAACCAGTGGCCGGCGATATCCACCATCAGAGAGCCTTGCAGGCTGACGGTCATAGGCAATCCTTAATTGAACTCACTGTTAGGCCTTGGCGGTGCTCGCCGGGGCCTTGCTACGCGGACGCAGCTGGGCGGCAGCCATGGCCTGGTCGGTCACACCGGTCTCGGCGCGCATGCCGGCGGCCAGGAACGGCACCATCAGGCGCATCACCTGCTCGATGGAGGTATTGATACCGAAATCGGTCTCGGCGATGGCCCGCAGTGCCTTTATACCCGACATGCTGAACGCTGCGGCACCCAACATGAAGTGCACGCGCCAGAACAACTCGAGCGGTGGAATGCGCGGCGCGGCTTCGTTGACCAACAGCATGTAGCGGCGGAACACCTTGCCGTACATGTCTTCCAGGTAGCGCCGCAGGTGGCCCTGGCTCTGGCTGAAGGCCAGGCCCAGCAAGCGCATGAAGATGGACAGGTCGTTATTGCTGCGCGGCTGCACGATCAGCGCCTGCTCGACCAGCATCTCGAGCAGCTCCTCAAGGCTTGGCTTCTGCTCAGGCTTGGCCTGACGCCGCTCCAGCTCACGCTCCAGGCTGGCGCAGAACGGCCCGAGGAAGCGCGAGAACACGGCTTGGATGAGCGCCTTCTTGGAGCCGAAGTGGTAGTTCACCGCCGCCAGGTTTACTCCGGCCTTGCTGGTGATCAGGCGCAACGAGGTTTCCGCGAACCCCCTTTCCGCGAACAGCTGCTCGGCAGCATCGAGAATGCGTTCAACGGTTTCGGATTGGGCCATGACTACTCCGCCAGACAAACAGGTGTTTGAAACATACGTTTCAGCCTGGGTCCTGTCAAGGCTCGGTGACCGCAGGGTCGTCATTAAAACACAGCCTGGGGATGAACGCCGCAACCCACGGCTGACGCCGCGTCGAGGCTTGCTTCAGTGGGGCCGCAGCGGCTTTGTCGCGGCGTGACGCTTGCAGTGCGCCACCCACTGTATATAATCCCAGTCACTGTATAAAAAGACAGAGCGACCCGCCATGTTGAAACTGACGCCACGCCAAGCCGAAATCCTGGCCTTCATCAAACGTTGCCTCGAAGATAACGGCTTCCCGCCCACCCGTGCGGAAATCGCTCAAGAGCTGGGCTTCAAGTCGCCTAACGCCGCAGAAGAGCACCTCAAGGCCCTGGCTCGCAAGGGGGCCATCGAAATGACCCCGGGCGCGTCACGCGGCATCCGCATTCCTGGCCTCGAGACCAAGGCCGAAGAAGCCGGTCTGCCGATCATCGGCCGGGTCGCCGCGGGTGCCCCCATTCTCGCCGAGCAGCACATCGAGCAATCCTGCAACATCAATCCGGCCTTTTTCCATCCACAAGCCGACTACTTGCTGCGCGTGCACGGCATGAGCATGAAGGATGTCGGCATCCTCGACGGCGACCTGCTGGCGGTACACACCTGTCGCGAGGCCCGCAACGGCCAGATCGTGGTCGCCCGCATCGGTGATGAAGTCACCGTCAAGCGCTTCAAGCGCGAGGGCAGCAAGGTGTGGCTGCTGGCCGAGAACCCGGAATTCGCCCCCATCGAAGTCGACCTGAAAGAGCAGGAGCTGGTGATCGAGGGCTTGAGCGTCGGCGTCATTCGCCGCTGAACCAGGAGGCGTCATGCAGCAGTTCATCCAAGCACCCCAGCAGGTCCAGCTTCCACTGTTCGAAGCCTTCCTGGCACAACCTGTCCTGCCGGGGCTCAAGACCCAGAGGCCGGCCCCCAAGAGCAGCGAGCCAGAGCTGTTCAGCGAACTGACCCTGCGCGGAGCTACCGAGCACTGCCAGGGCCTGTTGGCCCCCGTGCTGCGCGAGCTGAGCGAAGAGGAAGATGCACGCTGGCTGACCCTGATCGCACCACCAGCCAGCCTGACCCAGGCCTGGCTGCGCGATGCCGGACTCAACCGCGAACGGATTTTGCTGCTGCACCCCCGTGGTACCCAAAGCGCGTTGCAACTGGCGCGTGAAGCCCTGCGCCTGGGCCGCAGCCACACCGTGGTCACCTGGCTGGGCAACATCAACGCTAGCAGCCGCCAGCAACTTACCCTTGCCGCCACTGCCGGAAATGCACAAAGCCTGAACATCCGCCTTGGCTGATGTTCAGGCTTTGTCTGTAACGCCAGGATTGAAACCCTGGCATTGAATGCTCAGTGCAGTACGCGTGGCCCTTCGTCACGCTCGAGCTCGCCTTCCATCAGCCGCCCGGCCATCTGCACACCCACGCTCAACATGGCCTTGGCCACTTCCACGTGCTGGTTCTGCAGGAACACCTTGGCGTCCTCCGAAAATTCCAACGTTACCAGCGAGCCTTCGTCCTCGGCACGACGCAGTTCGATTCGGCCATCCGGCAACTCGACAATTTCCAGAAACGACGTTGACATATAGGGCTGTTCTCCACGAAAGACCGCTAGTGTACCAGTCGCGGCCAGGATCAGCACTCACTCAACGCGTCACGGAAACGTCTCACCAGGCCCTTGAGGTCGCTACGCCACCGCTCCAGCTCTTCGCGGGACAACGCCGGAGCCTCGACAGCATCGAGATTGACGGCCTGGATCAGGGGCTGGGTGACGTCGGTTTTAGCCGTTTTCCTGGCGACCGGCGGTCGGAACAAATCGGCATAAGCGGCAAGCATTTGCGCCAGCCAGGTTTCCCGCTGACGGGCCAGCTCGAGCAATTCCGCGACCTCGGGGATGGCGATGTCGTTCAAGGCGTCGTCGGCCAACATCTGCTCAACACTGCCGGCAACCGGCAAGCGGTAAAAACCGCCTATCTCATGGCACAGCCCCAACAGGGCGCCGTAGAGGTGGAACAGCGACGATTCCCGCTCAGCTTGGACCAGGCCTTGGGCATTCATGGCCTGACTTTGCTCGGCCTTGGCCATGGATTCAAGGGCGAGGCCGGCGAAGAACAGTTTCTGGTTGGTACGGGTGTAGAGTTCCTGGGCCATTTCGGTGCTCTCCCATGAGGCTGCAAGGCGAATAGCTGCATCATAATTGACATCCTCCCCGCCCTAAAGGACGGGAATTCCTACAGGTAGACGGCCATGCCCGACCGCGAGAATGTTCCT
>NZ_JAHWIW010000042.1:0-44173 GCF_025377065.1 Pseudomonas sp. HD6422
TAAGGGCGCGCAGTTCGCACGCCTCGCTATCCCTCCCCGCACTAAAGTACGGGGTATCTCGCGGAGAAAACCGATGATGGTGCTGGAGTAGCGCTGGGAAATCCGCTCACCTTCCAGCAGAGCCACTGAACTGGCCGCCTGGCCAATCATCTGCCGCAGAGGGATAACACCGGGCCGTGCTTCGTCCAGCACCAGCGCGGTGATGTCGCCGATGCGGGGCAGGCGCTGCGAGACATCCATGAGCAGCAGTTGCATATCCAGGAGCTGCAACTGAACGCTGAACGTTTCGACATTTCCCGCGAGATGCTCCACGACGGCCTGTGGGATATCGAGGTGGTGGCCGGCGACCCGGCCAACCCGAGCAACACCATCTGGTGGTCGTCGCAGATGCGCAGGCTGCTTGGTTGCAACACCGTCGAGGAATTCCCCAACACCTTGGAAAGCTGGACCTCACGCCTGCCCCCCGACGACAGCGCCGGTGCCATCGCTGCGTTTATCGCCCATGTCGACGATCGCAGCGGCAACACCCCGTTCGATGTGGAGTACCGGCTTCGGCACCAGAGCGGCGCCTATCGCTGGTTCCGCGGCCGTGGGCAAACACGCCGTGGTCAGGATGGCGCGCCGTTGCGGGTAGTAGGGGCTATAACTGACATCCATGCCCGCCATGAAGAAAGCACCATCCGCGAGGCACAGGCGCAACAGCATCAGGTAATGCAGGATACCCTTGGCAAAATCACCCACATCGTCGCCACCATCCAAGGTATCGCCAGCCAGACCAACCTGCTGGCGTTGAACGCCGCCATCGAAGCAGCACGCGCAGGTGAAGCCGGCCGTGGTTTTGCCGTGGTCGCAGACGAAGTGCGCAAGCTAGCCACACGTACCAGCCAGGCGACCCAGCAAGCGGCACAGATGATCGACAGCTAGGGGTGATCGCGTCCGCTTGAAAATACGCGGACACCATCGCCCCTAAAGCAGTCAGATCACTTTTACCGCGCGGCCAATGAACTTCACCGGCCCCGTAGGCAGGCCGGTAGGCGAACCGCCAGATTTCTCCAGTGTCAGTTCGAACAATTGATTGGCCTCTAGCGGTGGCAGGCTCTCTAGCGGAACACGATAGAGCTCCCCAGGTTTGACCAGGCCCAATGAAACCGGTGCTTGCCACTGTTCGCCCTTGGTCCAGAACTGAAGGGCCATGCCTTCGGGGACAGCATCCCGGCCAAGCGGGATCAGCTCAATCATGCGGCTATCGCTGGTCTGCACCACCCAGCCGGCGGTTTGGCTGTTCGGCGCCACCAATACCACCACGAACTGGGTGGGCGGCGGGGGCGCAGTAAGCAATGTGAACGCCAGGACCGCGCTTGCAGCCAGCCCCGCTGCACTCAGCCCTTGCCACAGGCCGAGGCGTCGCCACCATCTAACTCGCTGTTGCGCGGCAGGTGCGGCCAGTTCATTCAGGCTGCGCTGGATGCGGCCCCACAGGCGGGCGCTTGGTGGTTGTGGCGCAGCCAGCGCGGTCAGCTCCAGCAAACGTGCTTCCCAGGCATTCACTGCGGCGCGCAAAGCCGAGTCGCTGACCAGGCGCTCGGTCACTGTGGCGTGTTGCTGTGGCGACAGGGTTCCCAGCACGAACTCGCCGGCGAGGCTGTCCAGTTCCTCGGCAGTATCCGGCTTCATTCCAGGCACTCCCGCAATGCCTTGAGGCTGCGCTTGATCCAAGCTTTGACGGTGCCCAATGGCGCCCCCAGCAGCCCGGCGATTTCGGCGTGGCTGCAGCCGTCCACATAGGCGTGCAGGATGCAACGCTGTGGTGCAGGCTGCAGCTTTTCAAGGCAACGGTAGATCTTCGCCGACCCTGACCAGAGGTCAACGTCATCGAATCCCCCGTGCAATGTGGGCGTCGTATCCATATCGGCTTCGTCCAGTACGGTTTCACGGCGTGAATCGCGGACCGAATTCAGTGCCAGGTGTCGGGTGATGCTGTAGATCCAGCCGCGCGCAGAGCCGCGTGCGGGGTCGAAGCTGGCGGAGCGGGTCCAGATACGGATAAAGGCATCGTGGACGATGTCTTCTGCGCTGGCGTCGTCACGCGCGATGCGCCGGGCAACGCCCAGCAGGCGCGCGCCTTCGTGGTCGTAAAGCGCCTGCAGGGCACGCCGGTCACCCTGTGCGCAGGCCTCCAGGCAGCGGTGGAAGTCGAAGGGGGCGACAGGCGAGTTCAACGTGTGCAGCTTCCTTGTGTCATGCAAGGTTCCCCGGCCATCCAGCCGGGGGCTTGCCAACGAGCATAGATGAAGATTGCAAGGTGTCTGCTCAAGTGCGTCTTACTTGGCTGTCCAGAACACATAGTCGGCCTGATACTTGACGAACTGCCTAGCACCTTTGTTCTGCGCCGTACAGTCGCTTGCCGGCGCCACGCCGCCGCGGGTGGCCAGGCGCTGGATGTAGCTGACGCCCTGCATGGCGCCCTCGCCTTCGGCCATGTTGGCCTTGACCAGTTGATAAGGTATAGCGCCCTTGTCTGCAGGTGCCACCGCCACCTGGGTACCGGTGACTTTTGATCCATCCTTGGCCTGCCAGGTGGCGGGTGGGCCGAAGTAGTCGCCCACCTGCCTACCGGCACGGTCATTGAGCGCGGCCTTGGGGCCTACGAAGGTCCATTCGGTCTGGCCGGGGGTATTGGCCTTGTCGCGGCACTCGTAGGTGATCTCGCCGACGCCGACGGTCTCGAGCAAGACGCGATGACCATCGGGGACCTTGACCGCATCTGGCAGTGCGGTTTGGGCGTGAGCGGGTTGCAGCGCCAGGGCGAGGCAACAGGCGAGCAGGCAGACGGTGGGTTTGAGGCTCATGGGTAGTGCTCCTGACAGGTCATTTGGCTGGGCAGTCACAGGCCGCCCATAAGCAATACCCACCAACGGCCGGACTGGATGCACTGAATGGGTAAAAAACTGGTTTCGCCCATCAGGACCGACCGCTAACGACCCAAAGCTGCCCTTCAGACCTAATGCCTGCTGACGCCTGTTCAACTATCGGTCGGCTCCTCCAGGATCGCCACCGCTCGCACAAAACCCGCTGAGGCGCGTCGAATCTTGTAGGGGAAGGAACTGACCAGGAACCCACGATTGGGCAGGAGCTCCAGGTATCGGTTCCGACCACGTCAATTCTGCCTCGACCTCTGCCGCCGTGAACCAGCAGCTTGGCCTGCTCCGTCAGCGGTTGGCGGAGCCAGGCCAAGGCTGGATCGGTCGCCAGCTGAGTATTTTTCGATGGTCGGTATCTTCTACCGAGATACCTGGTCTGGAACGACCTGCTCTGTTGTCGCACACCGTTCGGATCGTGTCGCGTAGAGCATGCTGCCGCCCCGATAGACCGCCTACCCTGCCTCCCTGTCAAAGGCGTAAACCAGAAAAAAGCTGACAACACCCGCCATGGGAGCACTGCTCGTGCCTATCGATTTCAGACCCGCCCAAGCCTCGGACGCGCAAGACATCGCGCGTTTCTTCCAAGTGACATCGGAAGGCATGGCCGATTACATATGGAGCAAGCTCGCCGCCCCCGGAGAGACATTGCTCAGTGTCGGTACCTCTCGCTATGCCAGGGAACAGGGCGACTTTTCTTACAAAAACTGCCTGATGGCCACTTTCGAAGGGCGCGTCATCGGCATGATGCATAGCTACGCCTTACGCGCGGTCGAGGACAGACCGGTGGAGACCGACCCGGTCCTCGCGCCTTATGCCGACATGGAAATACCCGATACCTTATACATATCCAGCCTGGCGCTGGATGAGGCTTGGCGGAACCAGGGGCTGGGCGTCCAGTTTCTGCATCACGCCCAGCAGCGCGCCGATGACGCTGGCCTCGATGGGCTGTGCCTGATCGATTACGCGGAAAACCACGGTGCACGCCGCTTCTACGAACGGCACGGTTTCCAGATTGTTAAAACCTGCCAGATCGTGCCGCACCCGATGCTGGGCGTAACCGGTGAAGCCTATTTGATGTATCGCCCTACTCACAACCTACTCGAGAACAAACGATGAGCCAGAAACTGACCGTGTTCCGCGAACTGGATATCCAACCGCTGCGCGACCTTCCCTTCTTTGAAGAGATCGTCGACGGTACCCCTCATACGCTCACGTCCAAGTACTATCACGATGAACAACAAGGTCGCATTTCCGGAGAATGGGAAGCCACCACCGGGGCGTGGCGCATCGACTACAAAGTCTGGGAGTTCTGCCATGTGCTGAGCGGGCGCTGCGTCATTGAACTGGAGGGTCGCTCCCCGGTAACGCTGGCCGCAGGCGACACGTTCATCATCGAGCCGGGTGCCAAAGGCAAATGGACCGTAGTGGAAGACATGAAAAAGAACTTCGTGATTATCGTGCCTGCGAACTAGGCCCAGGGGTGCGCTTGGCGGCAAAGATCCAGCTAACAACGCCCCCGAAAATACTCACCGAGAAACTCCACCGTCACTTTCACCTTCGCCGAATTGAGCAACGGCGAGGTGTGCACGGCCCAGATGTCTGCCGGCTGTCGGTACTCACCGAGCACGGCCGTCCAGATCCGCACTGCTGAAACCGTTGCGTTGACAGAAGCGCTGCAACTCACGGGCTTCGGGCTCCCTGCCCGTGAAGATTCTCAGGTACTCGGGGATGTAGCGCATGCGCTCGCTCAGCGTCTCCTGGGTCTTCATGCTGATATAGCCGATTTGCGTGAGATAGATCGAACGTGCACGGGTAACCGCAGCATCCTGGTCAAAACCGAAACGCTCGAACATCTGCCGCAGCGCCTCGACCCGTTGGGCGTCGGCCTGGCTGATTTCCTGCGCCACTTCAGCGGACTGCAGCGCCCAACTGCGCATGGCGAACTCGAACTGCGAGTCGAACAACTCGCTGTTCAGCCAGCAATCGAAAACGTTGAGTATCGCCTCGGTGATGAACTCGGCATAAGCCTCGGATTGGGCAATGAGGTTGAAGGTGTTCTTGCCTTTCCAGCGTTCGATCAGGGCGCCGAGCAAGGCATCGCGGTCTTCGAAGAACCAGTAGAAGCTGGTGCGCGACACATTCAGTTTTTTCGCCAGCGGCATGACTCGCACGGCCTCTACACCTGACTCCGTCAGGCTTTCGTAGGCCGCATCGAGCCACCCTTCCAACGAGCTTCGGCCGGTCGGCTCCGCCATTTTGGTGGTCGCTTTCATGGGTGATGCTTCCCTGTTCAGATGCGCTGTTGGTGGTCGATTGTACACCAGTGTCAATAATGTTGACACTGGTGTACAGCCAGCCTATTGTCGGCCAAGCCTGATGACCTGTTTGCGAGACCGATATGAAAAACGATCCGCTACTTCAGCCTTATCGCCTCAAGCATCTGACCTTGCGCAACCGCATCATCACCACGTCGCACGAACCGGCTTACCCGGAAGACGGGATGCCGAAGAAGCTCTACCGTGCCTACCACGTCGAGCGGGCGAAAGCCGGGGTAGCCATGACCATGACCGCAGGCTCGGCGGCGATCTCCCGTGACAGCCCACCTGTGTTCAACAACATTCTGGCGTACAAGGACGAAGTGGTCGGATGGCTCAAGGACCTCACCGACGAGTGCCACGAACACGGCGCAGCGGTGATGATCCAGCTCACTCACCTGGGCCGGCGGACACGCTGGGACAAGGGCGACTGGTTACCGGTGGTGTCACCCTCGCACAATCAGGAACCCGCCCACCGCGCCTTTCCCAAGCAACTCGAACCCTGGGACATCGAGCGCATCATCCGCGACTACGCCGATGCCGCCGAACGCATGAAAGCCGCCGGCCTGGACGGCATCGAGCTGCAAGCCTACGGCCATCTGATGGATCAGTTCTGGTCACCCCTGACCAACGAACTGGAAGGGCCATATGGCGGCTCGCTGGATAACCGTCTGCGCTTCACGTTCGATGTGCTCACCGCCATTCGCCAGCGCGTGGGCGCAGAATTCATCGTCGGCATTCGCTACACCGGGGACGAAATCCTGACCGGCGGACTGACCAAAGAGGAAGGCCTGCAGATCTCCCAACGGCTCAAAGACAGCGGCATGATCGACTTCCTGAATGTGATTCGCGGTAATATCGCCACCGACGCCGGGCTGACTGACGTCATTCCGGTCCAGGGCATGCGCAATGCCCCGCACCTGGACTTTGCCGGCGAGATCAAGGCGCTGACCGGCTTCCCGACCTTCCATGCCGCGAAGATCCCCGACGTGGCCACGGCGCGCCATGCCATTGCCTCGGGGTTGGTGGACATGGTCGGGATGACCCGCGCGCACATGACCGACCCCCATATCGTGCGCAAGATCATCGAAGGTCGCGAAGACGATATCCGCCCTTGCGTCGGCGCCAACTATTGCCTGGACCGTATCTACAACGGCGGCGCGGCCTACTGCATCCACAACGCCGCGACCGGGCGCGAAACCACCATGCCTCATGAAATACCCAAGGCTACCCAGAAGCGCAAATTCGTGATTGTCGGTGCAGGCCCCGGAGGCCTGGAAGCGGCACGCGTGGCAGCAGAGCGCGGCCACGAGGTGGTGGTGTACGAGTTGGCAGACAAGCCCGGCGGACAGATTCGCCTGACCGCGCAGTCCGAGCGGCGCAAGGAGATGATCAGCATCATCGATTGGCGCATGGCGCAATGCGAGCGCCTTGGCGTGACCTTTCACTTCAATACCTGGGCCGACACCGCGATCATTCTCGATGAGGGCCCCGACGTGGTGATCGTGGCCACCGGAGGGATGGCGCACACCGAGGTGCTGGAGCAAGGCAATCAGTTCCTGGTATCAAGCTGGGACATCATCTCCGGCGACGTGAAGCCTGGGCGCAATGTGCTGGTTTACGACGATGCGGGCGACCACGCGGGCCTGCAAGCCGCCGAATTCATCGCCCGCAGCGGCGCCAGGACCGAAATCATGACTCCCGACCGCTCGTTCGCGCCTGAAGTCATGGGCATGAACCTGGTTCCGTACATGCGCTCGTTGCAGCAACTCGACACCACCTTTACCGTCACTTACCGGCTCAAGGCGGTGGAACAACAAGGCGACCAATTGCTGGCCACGATCGGCACCGATTACAGCGAACTGACCAGAACACGCCTGGTGGATCAGGTAGTGGTCAACCATGGTACCCGGCCGCTGGACGAGCTGTACTTCGACCTCAAACCCCTGGCCAGCAACGAAGGCGCCGTGGAGTACATGGACCTGATCGTCGGCAAGCCACAAACCAAGGCCAGCAACCCCCAAGGGCGCTTCCAGTTGTTCCGCATTGGCGATGCCGTGGCGTCGCGCAACACCCACGCCGCTATTTACGATGCCCTGCGACTGGTCAAGGACCTCTAGGCGCTTATTGACATCGCGAGAAACCCAGTGCCCGGCCGGTACTCGATAGCGTGCCCTGGGTGATCTCGTACAGCACCTGGTCAGCCAGTGGCAGCCCGGGAGTTCAACTGCGTGATTGGGACAACTAAATCCTTATGCTTGAATCAATAAAAAACGCCCCAAAGGGTAATGCCAGTCAGTTAAGGTCTCATGCTCATCTATTGGGGCCGCGTTGCGGCCCTTCGCGGGTAATCCGACTCCCTGACCACAGGGAAGTAAGCCTTGCCCGCCTCGGTAAGTTCGAGGCCCCGTGGCAGACGCTTGAAAAGCGCAACCCCTAACTGGGACTCCAGCGCCTTCACCTGCTGACTGATCGCCGCTTGCGTAAGATTGAGCTCTTCGGCGGCATGGGTGAAGTTCAGCATTCGGGCAGAAACTTCGAATGCTCGAAGCCAGTTCAGGGGAGGTAAACGCTTTTTCATACGGCATCCAACGCTAGGCTCATCGGGAGTCGAATCGCTTCGTGATTGACATTAGAGACGAACAGTCTAAATTACAACGCATGAATAGCTCCCAACCCACACCTCGAAGAGGCCGTCCCCCAAAAGTTGCGCGTGAGCACGGCGAAACGCTCGAACTGCTGTTGCGCTGCGGCATGGAAATCCTCACCGAACAAGGCTTTGCCGCTACCGGCATCGATACCGTGCTCAAACGGGTCCAGGTACCCAAGGGCTCGTTCTATCACTATTTCGACAGTAAAGAAGCGTTCGGCCAAGCGGTACTTCAGCGCTATGCCGACTATTTCGCTCGAAAGCTCGATCGCTGTTTCGGCGACCTGAGCGTGTCGCCGCTGGGAAGGCTGTCCAATTTCGTCGAAGAGGCGAAAGTGGGGATGGCCAGGTACCAGTTCCGAAGAGGTTGCCTGGTCGGCAACCTTGGCCAAGAGGTATTGGTGCTGCCAGACAGCTTCCGCGAACAGTTGGAGCTGACCTTGCAGGACTGGGAGCTGCGTTTGTCGGCCTGCCTGGAGGACGCGGTGAAGCACGCAGAAGTGTCTTGCGAGCATGACTGCAAGGCCCTCGCGGCCTATTTCTGGGTGGGTTGGGAGGGTGCCGTGCTGCGCGCAAGACTGGCGCAGAATGTCCGCCCCCTGGACATTTTCTTTCAAGGCTTTCTGTCAGGAATCACGCGCTGATTCCTCTCGGCCAATTTAAAGACAATCGGTCTAAAAAAAGGATGAACCATGTTCAAAGCCATACTTATCGAAAAGCTGGACGACCAGTACTCTGCCCGACTCACCGAGTTACAGGACGATCAGCTCCCCTGCACAAGCGTGACGGTGAAGGTGAACTACAGCACCTTGAACTACAAGGATGCGCTCGCAATTACCGGCAAAGGGCCGGTTGTCCGTCAATTTCCGATGGTGCCAGGCATTGATCTCGCGGGCATCGTAGAGGCGAGTGACGATCCTCGATACCAACCTGGCGACCGCGTATTGCTCAATGGCTGGGGGGTGGGCGAAAGCCATTGGGGCGGACTTGCACAAAAAGCGCGGTTGAACGGTGACTGGCTGATCCCTCACCCCAAGCGCCTGAGCGAACGCCAGAGCATGGCTATCGGCACCGCTGGGTACACCGCCATGCTGTGCCTGATGGCGCTGGAGCGCCACGGCTTGAAGCCTTCCGATGGACCGGTGTTGGTCACAGGCGCCACAGGCGGCGTCGGCAGCTTTGCCATCAGCCTTTTGGCCGGTGCCGGGTATGACGTCATTGCAGCCACAGGTAAAGCCAGCGAAGCGGCTTATCTGGAAAGCCTGGGTGCGAGGAGCATCATCGATCGCGCTGAGCTCTCAGCCCCAGGACGCCCATTGGCGAAAGAAAAATGGGCGGCTGTCATCGATTCGGTTGGCAGCCATACGCTGGCCAATGCCTGCGCGAGCACGATGTCCGAAGGCTTGGTCGCCGCCTGTGGACTGGCTCAGGGTATGGATTTTCCGGCAACCGTTGCGCCTTTCATTCTCCGCGGGGTAAGCCTGCTCGGCATCAACAGCGTCACCCAGCCCTTCGAGCGGCGTGTCGAAGCCTGGGACAGGCTGTCGACTCAGTTGAACCTCGACGCATTATCCCTGATGACCCGAGAAATTAGCCTCGGGCAGGCGATTGCAGCTGCTTCTGATTTGATGGATGGCAAGATCCGTGGCCGGCTGGTCGTGGACGTCAACGGCTAGCAAGGCGGCCTGATGCGCTGCATCAGGCCGATGCAGCGCAGCCTCCACCTCAGTCCTGCTTGTCCTTGATGGCCTTGAGCAGCGCATCGATATCGCTGCGCCGCCCCTGGTCCGCCAACTCACGCCCTGGCCTTGCAGGCGCCTGCAAGGCTTTCTGCAAAGCCGCGGTGGCCTCCGGGTAGCGCTTTTGCCGGTACAGGTGATTACCCCAGAAGTAATTGCTGTCGATCCCATTGGGGTTGATCTGCAACGCCTTGCGCAGCAACTCGTCGGCCTTGTCGGCATCACCGAAACCGATCGGCCAGCCCGGCACCTGGTCGTACAACGTGCCCAGGCTGGTATAGGCGGACCCTTGCAGAGCGTTGGGGTCCAGCTTGATCGCCTGTTCCAGGCTGGCTTTCGCCGCCTTGACCTTGCCCAGCGCTCCCAGCCCCCCGACCGCACCTGCCCAACTGCTGTTGATGATGCCTTCCCAGATCAACGGTTCAGGCGTGTCCGGGTAACGTCGAACGAACGTCGCCGCGTCGCCAGCAAGTGCTTCGAACGCATCGGCACGCTGGTCCTTGGGCAATTGGTACTGGATTTTCGCCCAACGTGACTGCAGGTCACTGAGCTGTTGGCTGCCGGCTTGATCCAGTGCCCAGGTGAACGGGGCGAATGCCAGCAGGCTGGCGATGAACAGGCGCTTCATTTGCTCGACTCCTTGGAATGGCTACCGATATACCGCCGGATCACCGGCAATTGCTTGCGCAGCGCACGATCGACGACCCCTGGCAACATGCCGTTGATGCGCACGAACAACTTCTCCGGCCAGCCCAGATAGAGCTCGCTGCGTTCGGACACCATGGCATCGAGCACGGCCCGAGCGACATCGGCGGGATCGTCCATGCCGACTTTCAGTGCCTGGTTGAGCGCCGTCGCGGCACTGCTGTTCATGCTCGTGCGGGTGGCCCGAGGCGCGGCATACACCACGTTCACGGTGGTGTCGGCCAACTCGCGGCGCAAGGCCTCGGAAAAGCCACGCAGCGCGAATTTGCTGGCGCAATAACTGGTGTAACCCGGATAGCCTATCGAGCCATAGGTGGACCCGACATTGACCACCAACGCCTTGGGCTGGGCCCGCAGCAGCGGCAGACAGGCACGGGTCAACTGCAGCGGCGCCTTGAGGTTGATGTCCAGCAACTCGTCCAATGCGTACTCGTCCAGTTGATCGAGCAAGGCGAAACGATTGACCCCGGCGGCGTTGATCAGAACGTTGAACCCGCCCATTTCGCGGGCCCGACTGATGACTTCGTCACGGCCCTGCTGGCTGCGCAGGTCGGCGCTCTGCCAGCGCAGACGCTCCGGGTAGCGGTTCATCAGGCTTGCCAGTTTGCCAAGGTGCCGGCTCACCGCCAGCACCCGCGCCCCTGCGGCGCACAGTTGCTCGGCCAACTCCAGGCCGATGCCACCGCTGGCTCCGGTGAGCAACACCACCGATTCAGACAAACGCATGGTTCACCTCTGATTGGCCCGCACGCGGCAAGCCTTCGAACATCTCGGTATACAGCCGGTACACCACCTTGGCCGCGTGGATCACCGCCTGGTGGTCATCGACCGCCTCGAGCCGGTCCATCAGCCGCTTGTAGGTGACCATGTGGTCTTGGTCCAGGGCGCCATGGGAGCTGAGATAGCTGAACGCGGTGTCCGGAAGGCCGAGGCTGTTCTGGATCGCGCCGGCGGCATGGGTCGCCAGGGCGATGCTGGTGCCTTCGAGAACGTTGACCATGCCGAACAGCCCCACGGGGTTGCCGCGGGCGATCAGGTCATACAGATAGGCAACCATCAGTTCGATCGGCAAGGCGGGTCGGCCGTCACGCACCGCCTCCCAGTCGCCGCCGCAGGCCTTGATGTCGTTGAGGATCCACTGCTCGTGGCCATACTCTTCCTCGATGTATTCGCAAACGGCGCCGCGCAACCACTCCAGGCGTGTGGGCAGGCGCGCACCGCAGGCCATCATCAACGGTACGGTATGGCGCACATGATGGTAGGCCTGGGTCAGGAACGCGATGTAGCTTTCCCGGCTGACCTGACCGGCCAGGGCTTCGCGTATCACCGGCACCTCGAACAGGGTTTGGCGTTCGTGACGGGTTTGCAATTGCAGGGTGTCGAAAAAGGACATGGCAGGCCTCACAACGGAATCTCGGACAACAAGGTATGGAATCGCTGCAGGATCGCCTCGCGTCGCGGGCGACCGTTGGCGGTCAGGGTGTTCTCGCCCGGGGACAGCGGGCCGGGCAGTCGCCGCCAGGCATGAACCCTGGCGTAGTCGGGCAAGCTCGCGTTGCAGCGCTGCACGGCCTGTTCGAGGGTGTCATCGCTTGCATCGGGGTCCAGCGGCCAGAGCAGTGCCAGATTGCGCGGCAGCCCTTCACCGTGGACGAAGGCCTGGGCGATCGCGCCGCTCTGGGTCAGTTCGGCTTCCACCCATTCAGGGTTGACGTTGCGGCCAAAGCTGGTGATGAACTGGTGCTTCTTGCGACCGTTCAGGTACAGGTAGCCATCGTCATCCAGGTAGCCCAGGTCGCCCGTAGCCCACCAGGCCGACGACACCGGTGGCTCCCCCAGGTAGCCAAGCAGCACCGAACCTGCGACCAGGACCTCACCATCCTCGGCGACACGCACCTGCACATGGGGCAATGGCTGGCCGACACTGCCTGGGCGTACCGCCCCCGGGCGATTGAGCGCCACTACCGATGCACATTCCGAGAGCCCGTAACCTTCGAACACGGGTAACCGCAGGACCTCGGCCCGGGCCAGCAGGCTGGGCGATACCCGAGCGCCGCCCACCGCGACGAAGCGCAACGCGCCAACTCGCATCAAACCGTGCTCGATCGCCGTCACCAGCCCCATCAACAGTTGCGGCACCAGAATCAGGCTCTGCGCCCCGCTCAGGGCGATGGCGCCCAACAAACGCTTGAAGTCGACCTGGCTGGCCCCGCCCATGCCCAGTTCTGCCTGGGGATACGACAGCACGCTGGCGCCCGCCATCAAGGCGGCATATACGCCCAGGTTCTCCAGCAGAACGCCCAGCGGCAGGACCGTGAGATGGCGCTGTGGCTGACTGGGCCGACTGGCCAGGTGCAGTTCATAGGCGACCCGCAGCATGCTGTCCGCGCTCAGGCAAACGCCTTTGGGCGTACCTGTGCTGCCGGAGGTGTAGGTAATCTTGGCGGTGCCTTCAGGCAGTGCCACCGGTGTCTCGAGCGTGCGCTCCCAGAATGCATCCTGCTTCATGAAGCCAAGCTGCTCGAGCATTTCGTCCCACGGAGCGTGGCAGACGATCTGGCATGCGCCACTCTGTTCGATGCAGTGCCGGACCTGGGACAGGCTGAAGAACGGCGGCACGATCACGCAGGCCCGTCCCGAGACCAACGCCGCCAGGTCCCAGAACAGCAATTGCGGCCCGTTATCCAGTGCCAGCAGCAACGCACCTGGCCGTCGCTGGCGCAGTGTTTCAGCGCGCAGTTCCACCTCAGCGAGCAGTTGCTTGTAGGTGAACCGCTCGTTCGAGCCCTGGACCGCCAGCGCATCGCCCTGCTCACGGGCATGGGCGAACAGCAGTCGCCTGAAACGCTCAAGCTCATGGGACATGGACGGTCTCCTGGCACACGGTGGTCGCGCGCAGACACCGAAGGGCGCCGGTTCCAAGCTCAAGGCAGCCAGGCAAGGGTATGGATTCAGGCAAGTCGTGGGTCATGAAACTCCCCCCGTTTGGGTTGGTGAGGGGAGTATCCGAGCTGAATCTTAAGGCAATCTGAAGTGCTGACCCGGGCGATGCTTACGCTCGCTCATTGACCTCACGGGGCAGCACGAAACGCTTCGACGGCGTTGAACAGCAACATGCCGACCAGCATCGCGGCCACGAACAGCCAGGCCTGCCAGTGACCTGCAGGCAACAACACCAGGGCCGGCCCGGGACAGACGCCCGCCAGCCCCCAGCCAACACCGAATACCAGGCTGCCGCCGATCAGGCGGCGGTCCAGATCGCGCCGGGTGGGCAACTGCATCTTGCCGCCGAGCAACGCCACGTCGTGCCGACGCGCCCAGGCCATGGGCAACAATGCGGCACCGATGGCACCGACCATGACCAAGGCCAGTGACGGATCCCAGCGCCCGGCAAGGTCGAGAAAGCCCAGCACCTTGGCAGGGTTGGCCATGCCTGACAGCAACAAGCCCAGGCCGAACAGCAGTCCTGCCACGAAGGCCATGATCCGTTTCATGTCACGCTCCTCTAAGCAAATGCCGGATGACGTACACGGTGGCGAAACCCGCAGCCATGAAACACACCGTGGCCAGCGCCGACCGGGGCGACAGCCGGGACAGGCCGCACACTCCGTGACCACTGGTGCAGCCGCCGCCATAACGGGTACCCACGCCGACCAGTAGTCCAGCCGCCATCAGCGACCAGGGCGTGGTGCTGAAATCAACGACAGGCATCGCCGAGAACGCTTGCCAGAGCATCGGTGCGGCCAGGATGCCAAGCAAAAAAAACAGCTTCTCCCCCCGCCCCTCCCCTGCGCGCTGCAGCAACGACGCCAGCAAGCCGCTGATGCCAGCGATGCGCCCATTCGCCACCACGAACATTCCCGCCGCCAATCCGATCAGTACGCCACCGGCCAAAGCCGACCAGGGCGTGAATGCGCCCATGTCAACGACCATCTCGCTCTCCTTATCCTACCTGTGGCAAGATTCTGAACCTCTCTACCAGCTGTGTTCAATCGCTGAACACCGACGCGTCACTGCTGTCAGGCGCCGCGACGGGCGCCGGCTGAGCCAGTGCCCGCCGCGATGCCCGCACATCGCACAACCGTTCGATAACCGCACAAATTCCGCGATTCCCTCTCTACTTGTCCCCCTCTCTGCGGCAGGCTATAGCGCAAGTCGACAGACATTTTCCAAGCGCTGACTGGCCCTGTCTTTTCACCGCACGCCGGCCAGTTCGACAATCCATACTCCAGGAAGAACCAGGAGCTCGCTTTGATCAATAAAACATTCGAGTCCATCGCCAGCGCGGTGGAAGGCATTAAAGACGGTTCGACCATCATGGTCGGTGGCTTCGGCACTGCCGGCATGCCGTCCGAGCTCATCGATGCCCTGATCGACACCGGTGCCCGCGATCTGACCATCATCAGCAACAACGCCGGCAACGGTGAAATCGGTCTGGCCGCCCTGCTCAAGGCGGGCAGCGTGCGCAAGGTGGTCTGCTCGTTCCCGCGCCAATCCGACTCCTACGTCTTCGACGAGTTGTACCGGGCCGGCAAGATCGAGCTGGAAGTGGTACCGCAAGGCAATCTGGCCGAGCGTATTCGCGCAGCCGGCTCGGGCATCGGTGCGTTCTTCTCGCCAACCGGTTACGGCACCCTGCTGGCCGAAGGCAAGGAAACCCGTGAGATCGACGGTCGCCAGTACGTCCTGGAAATGCCGCTGCACGCCGACTTCGCCCTGATCAAAGCCTACAAGGGCGACCGCTGGGGCAACCTGGTCTACCGCAAGGCCGCCCGCAATTTCGGCCCGATCATGGCCATGGCAGCCAAGACTGCCATCGCCCAGGTCGACCAGATCGTCGAGCTCGGCGAACTGGACCCGGAACACATCATCACGCCGGGTATTTTCGTTCAGCGCGTGGTCGCCGTTTCCGGGGCTGCCGCATCTTCGATCGCCAACGCTGTCTGAGGCCTGCCATGACCATCACCAAAAAACTGTCCCGCACCGAGATGGCCCAGCGCGTGGCCGCAGACATCCAGGAAGGCGCCTACGTGAACCTGGGCATCGGCGCCCCGACCTTGGTCGCCAACTACCTGGGCGACAAAGAAGTGTTCCTGCACAGCGAGAACGGCCTGTTGGGCATGGGCCCGAGCCCTGCGCCGGGCGAGGAAGACGATGACCTGATCAACGCCGGCAAGCAGCACGTGACCCTGCTAACCGGTGGCGCCTTCTTCCACCACGCCGACTCGTTCTCGATGATGCGTGGCGGCCACCTGGACATCGCCGTCCTGGGCGCCTTCCAGGTATCGGTCAAGGGCGACTTGGCCAACTGGCATACCGGCGCCGAAGGCTCGATCCCTGCCGTGGGCGGTGCGATGGACCTCGCCACCGGTGCCCGTCAGGTGTTCGTGATGATGGACCACCTGACCAAGACCGGCGAGAGCAAGCTGGTGCCTGAGTGCACCTATCCGCTGACCGGCATCGGTTGCGTCAGCCGCATCTACACCGACCTGGCCGTGCTGGAAGTGACGTCCGATGGGCTCAAGGTGATCGAGATCTGCGCTGACATCGACTTCGATGAGCTGCAACGGCTCAGTGGTGTGCCGCTGTACATGTAAACGGCGCAGCGTCGAACAGGTGCCGCTGGCCGACTGGCCAGCGGCACTTGAATTACCCCCTCTTCAAAGCTCCGCCCTCACGCCCCTGCCCCACCACGCTGGTCTGCTCAGGCAGCGCCGTGACCTTGATCGCACGCACCGGCACGGCGAACCTGGCGCCAATACGGGAGAATCGTTCGAGCAAGCCGAAATTGATGCCTTGCTGAATGTCCATGTACAGGTTGTAGCCAGGGTCTTGAACGATGTAGACGCACTCGAACTCCAGCGCCTCCTTGCCAAAGCCACGCAGGTGGGCGCGGTCGAAGCGAACCTGATCCTGCGCCTTGATGACCTCTTCGACGATGGCGGGCGCCTTTTTCACGGCTTCGGTGGGTGTGTCATAGGACAAACCGAATTCGAAGACGATACGCCGCTCCTGCAGGCGTTTGTAATTCTGGATAGTGCTGCTGATCATGCTGGCGTTGGCCATGACGATCTGCTCGCCGCCGAGGCTGCGGATTCGTGTGGTCTTGAGCCCGACGTGCTCCACGGTGCCTGCCAGCGGGCCGATGACGATGAAGTCTCCCACCTCGAAAGGCTTGTCTACTGCAATCGACAGCGAAGCGAACAGGTCGCCGAGAATGTTCTGCACAGCCAGTGCCACCGCGATGCCGCCTACGCCCAGGCTGGCCACGAAGGCCGTGATGTTCACGCCCAGGTTGGACAACATGGCCAAGGCCACCACCGACCAGAGCAGCACGCGAGCGCCCCAGGCCGACAACGTCGCCAGCGCACTGCCCTGGTAGAGCCCATCGCCGCCGTGGCGGGAAAAGTAGCGGGCCAGGCCCAGGGCGATCGCACGGTTCAACCACAAACCGATCTGTAGCGCTGCCACCACGAACCACAGGCTGCCGACACGGCTCAACCACCGTTCGGGCAGGTCGAGCAGTCCCAACCCGACCAACAGCGACGCCAGCAGCAACAGCAGGTTGCTGGTGCCCGCCAGCACCTGGGCCAGCACTTGGTTGAATGCGCCGGTATGCCGTATCCGACGCTTGAGGAAGCCAACGGCCGTGCGCGCCAACAAGAAAGTGGCGGCGGCAGCGCACAGGGCTACCAGTACGTTGAGTACGGAAATACCGAATACCGTGGTGTGGGTAATGGTGTCGATGATGCGATCATTCATGGTGGGCAGGCCTCCTGATGCTCCTCGGATGATTGACGGTACGCTGCATCTGACGCCGCACAGGCCCAGGAGGTCGATCGGATTTGCTCGCCATCGCGATCTATCTTCTCCTTTACGCGTTTTTTACTCGACATTGGCGCAGATCCGTCAATACTGCGCGGCATATCCCGAATGAGCTCGTTCGATGCCACTCCCTGCGTTGCGTTTCATTGGCTTCATCATTGGTGTTTTCCTGATCACGCTGGCCGTCAGCATGGTGATTCCCATGACGACGCTGTTGCTCTATGGTCGCAGCGATGACCTCGGTGCCTTCGCCTGGTCGAGCCTGATCGCCCTGTGCGCCGGCGTCGCCCTGATCGCCCGCGGCATCCCCGAGGCACCGCAGATAAGGGCCAGGGACATGTATTTGCTGACCACCGCCAGTTGGGTCACCGTCTGTGCTTTCGCCGCGCTGCCGATGGTTTTCATTCGCCATATCAGCTACACGGATGCCTTCTTCGAAACCATGTCGGGCATCACCACGACCGGATCCACCGTGCTGACGGGGCTCGACACAGCGTCACCTGGCCTGCTGATCTGGCGCTCGCTGCTGCACTGGCTGGGGGGTATCGGCTTCATCGGCATGGCCGTCGCGATTCTGCCGCTGTTGCGGGTCGGTGGTATGCGCCTGTTCCAGACCGAGTCTTCGGACTGGTCGGACAAAGTGACACCGCGCTCCCACGTTGCGGCCAAGATGATCCTGCTGATCTACCTGGCAATCACCGGATTGGGCTTCGTTGCCCTGTGGCTCGCCGGAATGACGCCGTTCGACGCCATCAATCATTCGATGTCGCTGGTCTCGACC
The DNA here is from genome assembly GCF_025377065.1 of Pseudomonas sp. HD6422. Classification (NCBI taxonomy): domain Bacteria; kingdom Pseudomonadati; phylum Pseudomonadota; class Gammaproteobacteria; order Pseudomonadales; family Pseudomonadaceae; genus Pseudomonas; species Pseudomonas sp. HD6422. The sequence continues at coordinate 17,937 of NZ_JAHWIW010000042.1, forward strand.
GGCGGCTTCTCGACCTCCGACGCATCGCTCGGGCACTGGACCCAACCGGCAGTGCACTGGGTGGCCGTGGTGATCATGATTCTCGGCAGCCTGCCCTTCACCCTGTATGTGGCGACCCTGCGCGGGCATCGACGGGCTTTGCTCAAAGATCACCAGGTCCGCGGCTTCCTGGGTTTTCTGCTGTTCGTCTGGGTCACGGTCGGCAGCTGGCTGTGCTGGCACAGCGACCTGAGCTGGTGGGACGCCTTCCGGGTCGTGGCGGTCAATGTGACCTCGGTGGTCACCACCACCGGCATTGCCGTCGGTGACTACACCCTCTGGGGCGGGTTTGCAGTCATGCTGTTCTTCTACCTGACCTTCATCGGCGGATGCTCAGGGTCGACAGCCGGTGGCTTGAAGATTTTCCGCTTTCAAGTCGCTGCATCGCTGCTGATCGGCAGCTTGAAGCAGTTGATCCATCCTCGGGCGACGATTTCGAAGAAATACAACGGTCATCCGATCGACGAAGAAATCGTGCGGTCGCTGCTGACCTTTTCGTTCTTCTTCTCCATCACCATTGCGGTGATCGCCCTGCTGCTGTCGTTGATCGGGCTTGACTGGACCACCGCCCTGAGTGGCGCAGCCACCGCCGTCTGCAACGTTGGACCTGGCCTGGGCGAACTGATTGGCCCCGCCGGCAACTTTGCCTCGCTGCCCGATTCGGCGAAGTGGCTGCTGACCATCGGCATGCTTCTGGGACGCCTGGAAATCCTCACCGTGCTGGTGCTGGTAGCCCCTGCGTTCTGGAGGTTCTAAGCGACTATGCGTGCCTTCACGCGACGTACCTGAGCAGCATCCATAGGCCCATGCCGAACATGATGAGGTTCTCGGTCAGGGAAATCGCCCCCAGCGGCACATTGCTGCTGCCGCCCACGCAGGCGCACTTGAGCTCGCGTTTTTCGATGTACACAGCGCGAAACACCGAGATCGCGCCCACACCGCCGAGCACCATCGCTAGCGGACCGGATAACCAACTGAGCCAGCCCGCCACCATGAGCAGCCCCGCCAGCGCTTCGCCGTAGGGATAAACGTAGGCATAAGGCACCCAGCGCTGAGCGAGCAGGTCGTAACCCAGAAACATGTTGCTGAACGACTCGACGTCCTGAAGTTTCAGCATCGCCAGCAGCAGCATGGTGATAGCGAAGAACCCCTGCACCAGCCAGGCCAGACCGAACTGCCCCACCCCCATCAGCGCCAGTACCCCTGCCAGCAACAAGGCACACAGGAACACCGTCACGACAGGGCGATACCGATTGGCTTGCGCACTGCCTTTGCCTAAATGCTGACGAAGGTCATCGTAGCCACCGATGCGCTGGTGATCTATCCAAATCTGCGGCGTGGACTTCACGCCTTCGCGCTCCTTGAACCTGTCCGTCTCCTCGCGAGTCCTCAGCCAGTTGTCTTCGACTTCGTAGCCAGCCTGGGTCAGTAGATATTTTGATTTGAGCCCGAACGGACACACGTGCTCGGGCATCACCATGCGGTACAACACGGCCTCTTTCTCGGCCATCAGCGGTCTCCTCGTCAACCAGGGCAGTTACGTCAGTGGAGTGACGTCTGCCGGATTGGTTGATGTTGAGTCAGCACTGAGCGATGAACGGACCGATTGACGCCAAGGACGACACAAAAACTTGTACAAGATAATTGTGCGCGTACAAGTTTTATCCTAGTCTTCAGCTATACCTGTACAACCTGGCATGGTTGTACAAGAATGTCTGGAGTCTCGCATGTCCGACTATCTCCAACGGTTCGCCCAGCGCTTCGCCAGTCTCGACGCCAGCACGCTCGATGACCTGGGCAACCTGTACGATGAAAACGTCACCTTTCGTGACCCCCTGCATGAGTTGAAGGGCCTTCAGGCCCTGCGGGGATACTTCGACCAGTTGTACGCCAACACCCACGACATCCGCTACGCCATCCTCGGCGCCGATGAGCTCAGTCCCGGCCAAGGCTACCTGCGCTGGTCCCTGCAGTTTCGCCACCCGCGCCTGGCCAGCGGCCAGCCGATCCAAGTGCAAGGTTGCAGCTACCTGCAATGGCGTGACCGGGTGCACTTCCATCAGGACTATTTCGACGCTGGCGCGTTGCTTTACGAGCATGTCCCGGTCATGGGCAGTGCCATCCGCTGGCTCAAGGGCCGCCTGAAATGAGCCGCTGCTGGTTGACCGGCGCCAGCAGCGGCATCGGCGCTGCACTGGCTCAGAGCCTGCTGGAAAGCGGCCACCAAGTGGCGCTGGGCAGCCGCCGGGCCGACCGTCTCACTGCCCTGGTCGAGCAGTTTCCCGGACAGGCGTTGCTGGCCATCGGCGATCTCGATAGGCCCGAGCAGGTGACCGACATCGCCGGGCGCATCGAACAGGCTTGGGGCGCACTGGATCTGGTGATTCTCAACGCAGGCACGTGCGAGTACCTCGAGCCTGGGCATTTCGACCCAGCCCTGGTCGAACGCGTGATACGCACCAATTTCCTGGCCGTCAGCCATTGCCTGGGCGTTGCCCTACCCTTGTTGCGCGCCGGGCATGCACCGCATCTGGTGGTCATAGGCAGTTCGGTGACTTGGCTGGCCTTGCCCCGCGCCGGTGCCTATGGCGCCTCCAAGGCCGCCGTGCGTTACCTGGTGGAGTCCTTGCGTATCGACCTGGCGCATGAAGGCATCGATGTCACCCTGGTCAGCCCGGGCTTCGTCGACACCCCGCTGACCCGCCGCAACGACTTTCCCATGCCGCAGATGTGGTCGGCGCAACGCGCCGCCCAGCATATCGCCAGGCGATTGCCGCGCCGGCCCCTGGAAATCAACTTCCCCGGCTCTTTCACATTGCTGTTGCGCCTGCTCGGGGCGTTGCCGCCACGGCTGCGCCTGGCCCTGGGCAAGCGTCTGGCACGTGCGGAACAGGAGTGACGAAGCATGCGCATCGCCATCATCGGTAGCGGCATCGCAGGGCTGACCTGCGCCTACCTGCTGTCGCGCAAACATGAGGTCACGGTGTTCGAGGCCGAGCGATGGATCGGCGGGCACACCCATACCCTCGATGTCGACTGGCAGGGCCAACGCTATGCCATCGACACGGGCTTCATCGTTTTCAACGACTGGACATACCCAAATTTCATACGCCTGCTCGATCAGCTCAACGTTGCATCGCAACCGACGCAGATGAGCTTTTCGGTGCATGACCCGCGCACCGGCCTGGAATACAACGGTCATGACCTCAATACGCTGTTCGCGCAACGGCGCAACCTGCTGTCACCGGGGTTCTGGGGCATGTTGCGCGATATCCTGCGCTTCAACCGACAGGTGATCACCGACCTGGACAACCAACGTATCGATCCGACCACCACCTTGGGCGCCTACCTGCTCGCCCAAGGCTACGGCCATCGCTTCATCGAGCACTACATCGTACCGATGGGTTCGGCGATCTGGTCGATGTCGCGCGCCGACATGCTCGCCTTCCCGCTGCGCTTCTTCGTGCGTTTCTGCCGCAACCATGGCTTGCTGTCGGTGAACGATAGACCTCAATGGCGGGTCATCCAGGGCGGCTCGCGCAGCTATGTGGAACCGCTGTGCCGAACCTTCGCCGAGCGCATACGTCTCGGCTGCAAGGTCGAGCGAGTCAGCCGCGACGAAGCCGGTGCCACCGTCGTCAGCACCGCCGGCATCGAACGCTTCGACAGCGTGGTCTTCGCCTGCCATAGCGACCAGGCCCTGGCCATGCTGCAAGCGCCGACCGCCCAGGAGCGTGCCGTATTGGGTGGCATCGGCTACGCCGACAATGACGTCGTCCTGCACACCGACACCCGGCTGCTCCCTCAACGCAAACTGGCTTGGGCGAGCTGGAACTACCGCCTGGGTGCAGCCGAGAACGCCCCGGCTGCGGTCACTTACAACATGAACCTGCTGCAGGGGCTGAAAGCGCCGGTGACCTTCTGCGTCAGTCTGAACCAGACCGCCCTGATCGACCCGACGCAAATCATCGCCCGCTTGCGCTACGCCCACCCGCAATACACCCTGCGCGCTTCGGCGGCGCAAGGGCGCAAGGCCCAGTTGCAGGGGCATCTGAACAGCTACTTCTGCGGTGCGTATTGGGGCAATGGCTTTCATGAAGACGGGGTGGTCAGCGCGTTGCAGGTCGCTGGCCATTTTGGCGAGCAGCTGTGAACAGCGCACTTTGCGTAGGCTGGCTCAGCCACCGCCGCCTGGTCCCCAAGGTCCACGCGTTTACCTACCACATGGGAATGTTCTATCTGGACCTGGACGAACACGCCGCTTGGATGAGTCTCTCGCGCGGGCTCAGGCCCTGGCGCCTGGCACCGCTGAGCTGGCGCGAAACCGACTACCTGCCCGCCTTGACCGGTCGCGGCATGCCGCTGGCTCAGGCCGCACGCTCGCTGGTCTGCCAGGCCCTCGGCCAGACGCCCGAGGGGCCGGTGCACCTGCTGACGCAATTGCGTTGCTGGGGGCTGTCGTTCAACCCGGTCAGCTTCTACTTCTGCCACGACGCCGACCAGCGACTGGCCGCGATCCTGCTGGAAGTACGCAATACCCCCTGGCGAGAACGCTTCCACTACGTGTTGCCGGTCCAGGGCGAACTGTCCACGCCGTTCACCCTGGCCAAGGCCTTTCATGTGTCACCGTTCATGCCGCTGGACATGGAGTACCGCTTGACCTTGCGCATGGACGCCGACCAGCTGCGCATCCACATGCAGAACTGGCAGGACGGGCAGAAGGTATTCGACGCCACGCTCAACCTGCAACGCCAACCGCTTACCCGACAGGCGTTACGGCACTACATCCTGACGTTTCCCTGGATGAGCCTGCGCACCGTCTCAGGCATCTATTGGCAGGCGCTGCGCCTGTTGCTCAAACGCCTACCCGTCCATGACCATGCCGAACGCCGGGGCGATCTGGTGGTTGGCCAACCCTGCGAGGACCCCGATCATGCCCAACACCACCCTGAGCGCTAGCAAGTCATCCGGTCTGGCACCGCGGCTCGGGACCCTGGCCCGAACCCTCGTCCTGGCCCAACTGGGCAAGCTGCGCCACGGCCATCTGCGCGTGCTCAGCCATGGCAGGCAGTGGAGCTTCGGCGATGCTGCCAGCCCTTTGCAGGCCGAAGTGGAAATCCTCGATGAAGCCGCCTGGAGCCTGTTGGCAGGCAATGGCTCGATCGGCGCCGGCGAGGCCTATATCCAAGGTTACTGGCGCAGCCCCGACCTCGCCTTGGTGACACGTCTGTTCGTAGCCAACCTCGCTGTCCTGGACGCCCTTGAAGGAGGACTGGCACGCCTGGGCCGCCCGGCGTTGCAACTGTTTCATCGGTTGCACCGCAACAGCCGGCACGGCGCGCGGCGCAACATCCTGGCGCACTATGACCTGGGCAATGCCTTGTTCGAACAACTGCTCGACCCGACCATGATGTATTCAGCCGCCCAGTTCGAGTACCCCGAACAGCCACTGGAACAAGCCCAGTTGCACAAACTCGAACGCATCTGCCAAAAGCTCGAACTGCGCCCCAGCGACCACCTGCTGGAGATCGGCTGCGGTTGGGGCAGCCTGGCCATCCATGCCGCCACCCGCCACGGCTGTCGGGTCACCACCACCACGCTGTCGGAAGCGCAGTACGCCTATACCTTGCAGCGCGTGCGGGCCATGGGTCTGGAGGCACAGGTGACGGTGCTGCGCGACGACTACCGTGACCTGAAGGGCAGCTTCGACAAACTGGTCTCCATCGAGATGATCGAGGCCGTGGGCCACCGCTACCTGCCGATCTACTTTCGCCAATGCGCCGCACGGCTCAAGCCCGACGGGCTGATGTTGTTGCAGGCGATCACCATGCGTGACCAACGCTACGCCCAGGCCCGACGCTCGGTGGACTTCATCCAACGCCATATCTTCCCCGGCGGAGCCCTGCCCTCGCTGAGCGTGATGCTGCAGACTGCCAGCCGCGAGACAACGCTCAACCTGGTGCACCTGGAGGACTTCGGCGCGGACTACGCACGGACCCTGCGCCATTGGCGCGACAACCTGCGCCAGGCACGCACCCGCTTGAGCCAGCTGGGATACGACGATGCCTTCCAGCGCCTGTGGGAGTTCTACCTGTGCTACTGCCAGGGAGGATTCGAAGAGCGGGCCATCGGTGTGGCCCAATTGCTCTGGGCAGCGCCCCAGGCCCGGCGGGCGCCCTTGCCTGAGCCGCGATGAGCAGCACTCGGTGGCTACTGGCCAATGCCTTGTGGTTGCAGGCCGGCTGGTGGCTGTGCGTGCTCGGCGCTCAGCGCCCCTGGCTGTTGTCGCTGGTCGCGCTCGGGCTGGGCATTCACCTGTACCTGAGCCCGGCCCGGGGGAGCGAGGTCGCGGCACTGTGGCGGGTCGCATTGGCAGGCTGTGTACTCGATAGCCTGCTGGGCGCGCTGGGCCTTTTCGCTTTCGTCGCCTGGCCGCTGCCACTCTGGCTCGCGTTGTTGTGGCTGGTGCTGGCCAGCGGTCTGCGCCATAGCCTGGCCTGGACAGGCTGGCCATTGTGGCGCGGCGCCCTGGTCGGAGGGATGGGTGGGCCAGGGGCATACGTGGGCGGTGCCGGGCTGGCAGGTGTCGATTTGCCCCTCGGCCCATTGCCGACCGCTCTATGTCTGGTGCCGATCTGGGCACTGGCGCTACCGTTGCTGGCACGCCTGGCGGCACACCAAGGCCGCTGAAAGCTGATCTAGCGTGCTCAGTTACAGCTAGCGGCGCTGGGCGTGCGCCGGAAGAACAAGGTGACCTGGCCGACTTCCACGCCCAATTTGCTCATGCGGGTACGGTTGATCAGGGTGTCTTCGTCCATCAGGAACATCCAGTCATCCATGTCCATCTGCCAGTGCCGCCCGTCGACCGGCAGGTCCAACTGGTAACGCCAGCGCAGGGCATTGCCCGCCACCTCACCGCGTGCTTCGCCGATCACGTCCCCCGCGGTGCCGCGCCAGCGTCCGGGGCCGTCCGGCACCAGTGTCCAGACCCGTTGTTGGCGAGTCCCATCGCTGTACACGAAACGCTCATCGAGAATCAAGCGCTCTCCCTCTCGATGGCTGCCTATGCACACATGAAAGCGCTTGACCACCTCTCCAGAGCGCTTCTGAAACATGCCCCAGGCCTGCACCGGCTGCGAGAAGAACGCAGCCAGGTCGAGCGCCGGTCGCTCGCCTGCATAACGCTCGACGCCGACATTGCCACAGCTTCCCAACAGCAGGCAGGTTACCAACAGCAGTGCTCTGGACATGTTTACACTCCTCAGTCGCCGCCGGCCTGGCCAAGCAGGCGCAGGCGCAGTTGCGTATCCCTGGCCCGGGGATCGAGCCAGATAGCGAAAAACGCCCGGGCGAACAGCGGATCGTCGACCACCTGGGTCAGCCTGCCATCGACATAGAAACGACATCCCTGCTCCGGTCGATACACACCCGTGATGCGCATGCCTGGGGTGACATCGACGAAAGCGCCAGCGAGCCTTTCGGACCAGGCATCGATCTGCGCTTGTGTCACCCTACCGCGGTTCAAACGGCGGATTTCCTCGACACTGGCCTTGACCAAGGTGTCGCGGGAGAGGGACCGGTGGTAGCGCAGTTCGAGCGCGAACGGCTGCTGCCAGTCCTGTACCGGACCAACGGTCCACAGCCTGGCGCTGTAGACCCGCAGGCCGAACCAGGTGAAGTCGCCACTGCCGAGGAGCTGCGCCGTGGGCATCGCCGATCGCCAATCGGCGGCTGCCGGTTGCGCGAATACCAGAAACAGCAATAGCCAGATGCAGCGAGCAGGTTGCGCCATGCTGACCTCGAACGCCTTGAATATTGTACAAAGATAGTTTTCTGTACAGCTTTATTCAAGCGTTGCACAGACGCTATGGCGATAGCCGGTGCAGCCTTCAGCGCCGGTCCAGATAGCGGTACAACGCGCCCTCCGGGCAGGAATGCGCTTGACCATGGCGTAACTGCGAGGGTTCAGATGGGCATGACCGATCAAGGCGTCGTTGCATGCGCCTCCTCCGGGAGCAGGTCGAACTGCTCCAGGCAACGTTGCTCATCGGCCGGTGTCAGTGCCTTCAAACCGCTCACTTCCTGCAGGGGCGTGTCGAACAACGCCAGACGAATCACCCCGTTGCGATCGAGAAAGGTTTGCGCCAGGCAGGTACACACCGGCTTGCCGATCAGTGCCGAGAGCTGCTCGTCCTCCGGGGACTGCACCTGACCCTGCAGGCTCGCCTCGCAGTGGTCGACGATCTGTGCCACGGAGCGCCCAGCCAGCCACACAGTACCCGCTCCCAGCACAGCCAGCAGCAGCAACGTGGCCAGCAATGCGTTGGATTCCCGTGCGACCGCGCGCAGAAACGCCAGCCTGTCCTGCCAAGTGCTCTGTTCACTGGTGAAGATGGCCTTGCCCACCGTGCGTTTGACGCCTCGCTGCACCGCCCAACCCAATGCCGCGCTCAAGGCCAGCAAGGCCAACAACACCACCGGGTCGCGCATGGGCAGGCGCCAGGTCGGTGTCAGGTGTCTGTAGACGGCGGTCGCTACCAGCAGGGCGACGATGGCCACGATCCAGCCCAGACTGCCCCTGGGTCGATGCATCCAGGCCCGCAACCTGGCCCGAGCTTGTGTATTCATGGATACCTCCTGCGCTGGCTCAGCGCACAGGGTCGATGGCAACCGTTTCCTGATAGTCAGGTACGCACACCTGCCAGCCGAGTTCGAGGCTGATACGCCGGCGCAGGGTATCGGCAGCATGAGGTTCGCCGTGAATGACGTAGGTCTGCCGGGGCGGCCGGCTGAACCCTCGCAACCACTCCATGATCTCGTCGGCGTCAGCATGGGCAGAGAGGTTCTCCATGGCATGCACCTGCGCCCGGATGGGCACGTCCTTGCCTTGCAGGCGCACGCTGTGGGCGCCCGCGACGATGTCGGCACCGCGCGTGCCGCCGGCCTGGAAGCCTGAGAAAAGAATGCTGTTGCGTGGGTTGGGCGCCAGCGCCTTGAGGTGGTGCAGTACCCGCCCACCTGTGGCCATGCCACTGGCAGCGATGATCACCGCCGGCTCGCGCAACTGATCCAGGTGCCGGGATTCGTCGACCGTGCGGACAATCCGCGTGCCCTGACACATCGAGGCGCACTCTGCCGCGCTCAGGCGATGCTCGCTCCGGAAACGCAGGTACAGTTGCGTGGCATCGGTGGCCATCGGGCTGTTGAGATAGACCGGGATATCCGGGATCAACTTGTCGCGCTTGAGTTTGTAGAGGTAGTACATCAGCAATTGCGCCCGGCCAACGGCAAAGGACGGAACCAAGGTGATGCCATGGCGCAGGAGCGTCTGATTGATGACCTGGGCCAGGTATTGCTCGGTGGACTCTGCAGGATGCAAGCGATCGCCGTAGGTGGATTCAACCAACAGTACGTCAGCCGTCCGAACCAACTCCGGCGCGCGCATGATCGGGTCCTGCGGGCGCCCCAAATCGCCCGAGAAAACCACGGTCTGACCTCCCGCGCAGATCTGCACGGTCGCCGCGCCAAGAATGTGTCCGGCACTGCGCAACAGCAATTCGATACCCTCGGCGATAGGCGTGGTCTGGTGCAGCTCCACCGGGCGAAACAGCTCTAACGCACGTTTGGCGTCCTCTTCGGTATAGAGCGGGCGCGCCGGCGAATGCTTGGAGTAGCCGTGGCGATTGGCATGCTCTGCCTGTTCCTCCTGCAACCGGGCACTGTCGAGCAGCAGGATCTGCGCCAAGGCGCAGGTTGCCGCAGTGGCATAGATGGGCCCGCGGTAGCCTTCACGGACCAGCACCGGCAGATAGCCGCTGTGATCGAGGTGGGCGTGGGTCAGCACCACGGCGTCGAGCGCCCGCAGGGTGGCGGGCAAAGGCTCCCAGTTACGCAGACGTAGCTGCTTGAAGCCCTGGAACAGTCCGCAGTCGACCAGTATCCGCGTCGTATCGTGGGTCAGCAGGAATTTGCTACCGGTCACGGTCCCGGTGCCGCCAAGAAATGTCAGGTGCATGGCTAGGCCTCCCAGGTACCGGCCAGATCAGGGTGAACCGCGAAGATGCTGCACGGCGGCCGTCCGACGAGGCGTTCGGTGGTGTCGCCGAGCAGTTTGTCCAACCCTTTGGGCTGCACCACCCCCATCACGACCGCATCGATATCCAGAGCCTGCACCTGTTCACGGATCACCTGCACCGGGCCACCTTCGACGAAATGGCGACGGTCCAGGGCCACCCCTTCGGCGTCTGCCAGCGCGTCGAAAGGCTCCTGTAACGCCTTGCGCATCTCTTCGATCCAGGCCTGAGTCACGTTCATGTCCGAAGCGAACACCCCGGCGAGGTTGTAGGCGCAGAGCAGGTGCAACTGTGCATCACACTGCAAGGCCAGTGCCTGGGCAGCGCGTACCAGCCCCTGGTTGAAGCGCTCCTGGGTTGCAGGCGCCTCGCTGAAGGCGGTGTCCACGGCAACCAGGATGCGCCGAGGCAATGACACGGCAGCCTGCGGCACGAACTGGGTGATGCCCTTGAAGCTTCGCATCAGCGCGCAATCGAGCGGAGTGCCGAACAGCCGCATCAAGGCAGAGGCGGTTTCGCTGTCCTTGATGACCATGTCAGGCTGTAGCTCGCCGATGTAGTCGATGGCCTGGCTGCGGATGTCCTCTGCGCTGAGGCTATCGACCGTCAGCACGATGCCGCTGGCGCGGTGCCGGTCGACCAGCTTCGCCAACTGGATACGGTAGCGCTCGTACTGGCGCTCGATATCGGCCTCGTTCAGCCGCTCCTCGCGCAGCAGATGTTCTTCGCTTGGCTCGAACAGGCCCAGCACGTGGACGCTGGCGCCGCTGACATGCGCCAGGGCCAAGGCCCGGCGCAGCGCGGCCGAGTGGGGATCGACCTCGGTGAGCAACACCAGCAACTGTCGATATTGACCCATGATGGACCTCCGGATACGGGCGACGGGAATGCGCTGGGAACGATATTCCGCGCCAATGTCGGATGCCGCTTGATGCAGATCAGAAATCCACCACCCATCCTCAGTTTGACGTTTGTCAGAACCGAACCGGCGCTTCACGTTACAACAGCAGCACCAGGCATTGATCCGGCAACCGCGAGGCGACATGAACGGGCATCCGACTGACCAGGCAGAAGCGTGCGAGCACTGGGTCGAAAAGCTGGACGACGGCTCGGCAGTACTGATCCGCCCGCTGCGCGAGGAAGACCACGAACGGGACAAGCGCTTTCTGAGCACGATCGCTTACGAGTCGCGCCGCTTTCGCTTCATCGCCGGGCTCAGCGGCGGCTTGCCGAGCCTGGACACGCAATGCATGCCGGTGGACTACCACCAGCGCATGGCCTACGTCGCACTGGCGCATGTCGACGGCAAGCTGCAACAGATCGGCGTCAGCCGCTATGCCGGCATCCCGGGCAGTCCACGCTGCGAATGCGCGGTGGCGGTGAGGGAAGATTGGCAGCGCAAGGGCCTGGGCAGGCACCTGCTGCAACACCTGATCGCCGCTGCGCGGCGCAACGGCTACCACTACATGATGTCCAGGGACCTGGCGAACAACTACGCCATGCACCGACTGGCCAAGGGGCTGGGCTTCAGCTCGAGCTATGTGGGGGGTGACGTCAGCGAGATCCTGCACGAACTCGACCTGCGCCCCTGAAGACAAGGCCCTTGCGGGCCTTGAACTCAACCCTGGGAACGTTCCGGGGAAATCACCAGCACGCTGCTGGACAACCGATGCAGCACCCGCTCGGCGGTGCTGCCGATGAACCAGCCGATGCCGCGGTGGTGATAACTGCCCATGACCAGCACATCGATGTCGTTGTTGTCCATGTACAGGGCCAGCACCTTGGCTGGGTCGCCGATGCGCATGTGTCGATGCTCGACGGCGATGCCATTGCGTTCGGCGAGCGCCTGGAATGCATCGCTTTGGGCCTCATGGAGGGTCTGGGCGAGGTTCGAGTCGAACAGGAACGAGTGCTCGCGGCTACTGCCGGCGTCCAGGTACATGGAGCCGAGGTCGTAGGCATATAACAAGTCGATCTGGGCATTGCACTGCAACGCCAGTTTCAGCGCTTCGCTGATGATCTGGTCGTTGAAACCTTCGAACTGATCCTCCGGTCTGGACAGGTCCACGGCCGCCAGAATCCTGCGCGGCAGCGCATGGCTGGCCTTGTGCACCAGGTGCAGGGGGACGCGGGTTTCGCGCAAAAGCTGGATATCCAGCGAGGTGAACATGGCCCTCACCCACCAAGGCTCATGCTCGAACTCCTTGATCAGCATGGCGAATGGTTGCTCGCGCAGATGCACCAGGATCTCGTTCAAGGGATGCTGCACCCATACCACTTCGGTGGTCACCGTGACGCCATTGCGCCGCATCGACAGCGCCTGGCTTTCCAGCCACTCACGGTGTTGTTGCACATATCCTTCGCGCATCACCGCCAGTGCCTGATCGTTGACCAAGCCTGCGGTGGCCAGCCCTTCCAGGTAATCGAACGCCACGATGTGCAGTGCCATGCCCTTGGCCTTGGCCAGCGCGGCAGCGCGGTCATAGACAGGGGTTCGGCGCATCAGCGGGGGTACGATCAGCAGCAGTCTTTGTGGGGTTTGCATGTCACACCTCAGCGGTTGGGGTACGTACCTTGAGCATCTGCCACCTTTGCCATGCGTATTTGATGTTTATCAATTGCCGCCCGCAGCGGACCAGCGGCATGGACCTTGGCAAGAAAATTTGACGCGGATCAAAGCGAGGCAAATTAGTCGGCGCACGCTGTCCCCATGTCACCAACGGTTCCATCGCAGGCCAACGGGGTGACCAGGCCCTGAGTCCTACCCGCTGGCGGCAGGGATGCCTTCGTTTTGCCATGTTGCAGATACCTTGCTCATGCATGCTCTGGAGGCTCCGTTGAACGTCTACGTCGAGAACGACACCGAACAAAAGCGCTGGTGGGTCCGCATGGATGACTGGCGGGTGGCTTTCAGCACAGCTGAAGAGGCCGAACTGTTCGTCGAACGTCTGAACAACCGACTCAATGCCCCTCACTCGCGGGACAGGCTGGCAGATGGGTCGCCCCGCAACGGCGTAGCCGATCACCGATGTGCGAAGGAGGCATGACCATGACTGGCCAACTGAAGGTCACGCTCCTCGAACAGCCCGCCGCATCCCGCGCGGCAAAGCCGATACACCTGAAACCGCTGGCGGCCCTGTGCAGAGACTGCCGCGTCAGCGGCCTGTGCTTGCCTACCGGACTACCGATACACGACAACAGCTGCCTGGGCGCCTTGATCGGACCGCGCCTGCGCGTGCGCAAAGGCGCCGCACTGTTCAATGCCAACGATCCCTTGACCATGCTCTACGCGGTGCACTGCGGCAGTTTCAAAACCAGCCTGAATACCGCCGAAGGGCAAGGTGTGGTAATCAACTTCTGGATGCCTGGCGACGTGCTCGGCCTCGACGCCATTGCCACCGAGCGGCATGTCTGCGATGCGATCGCCTTGGAAGACAGCGAGGTCTGCCCGGTGCCCTACCGCCGCTTGCAATCCCTGGCCCGCGACTTTCCTGTCCTGCAACAGAGCCTGAATCGCCTGATGAGCCGGGAAATCGTGCGCGAACACGAGCGCGTACTGATGCTCTGCAACCTCACCGCCGAACAGCGGCTGGCCAGCTTTCTGGTCGGGCTGTCCAGGCGCTTTGTCAGCCGAGGCTACTCGGCCCACGGCTTCCTGCTGCGCATGTCGCGCGAGGATATGGCGTCGTACCTGGGCCTGCGCCTGGAAACCGTGTGCCGGTCGGTGGCCCGGCTGCGCGCGCTTGGCATCGTCAGCCTGCGCGGCAGGCTGGTGGAGATTCTCGACATGCCTGCGCTGCTTGCCCTCGAACAAGGCGGCGCCGAAGGCACTAGCCTGGATACCAATGATCATCGGGCGTGAACCTTGTCCACTGGGGCGTACTCCATCCAAGACCCGGAGAATCTGCCCCTTGATGAGGTGCCCCCTTGAATAACACCCTGCCGCCATCAAACGGTGCCTCAGCGCGGGAAGGTTTCTACAGCACCGACATCCCCGCCCGCCTCGACCGTTTGCCGTGGACGCGTTTTCACACGTTGTTGGTGGTGGCGCTCGGTATCACCTGGCTACTCGACGGGCTCGAGGTCACTTTGGCTGGGTCGGTGTCCGGCGCCCTCAAGGACAGCCCGGCCCTGGCCATGAGCAATACCGAGATCGGCCTGGCCGGCGCCAGCTACATCGCCGGCGCGGTGCTCGGTGCACTGCTGTTCGGCTGGCTCACCGACCGCCTCGGGCGGCGCAAGCTGTTCTTCATCACCCTGGCGCTGTACATCGGTGCCACGGCGGCCACGGCGTTTTCCTGGAACCTGTGGAGCTTCCTGGTGTTTCGCTTTCTCACCGGCGCCGGTATCGGCGGCGAATACACCGCGATCAACTCGACCATCCAGGAATTCACCCCGGCACGCTACCGGGGCTGGGTCGATCTGACCATCAACGGCACGTTCTGGATCGGCGCGGCACTCGGTGCCGTAGGCGCAGTGGTGCTGCTCGACCCGGACGTGGCGGGTGGAGAACTGGGTTGGCGGCTGTGCTTCGGCATCGGTGCGCTGTTGGGTCTGGTGATCCTGCTGATGCGCCTGTGGATACCAGAGAGCCCGCGCTGGCTGATGATCCACAACCAGCCCGAAGAAGCCGAGCGTATCGTCGCCGACATCGAGCGTCATTACCACGAGCGCGGTATCGAGATACCGTCCCTGCAGGCCCCACCCCTGCGCCTGCGCACCCGCAACCACACGCCGCTGCGCGAGGTGGTGCACAGCCTGTTCGTCGAGCATCGCCAGCGGGCGCTGGTGGGTCTTGCGTTGCTGACCGCCCAGGCGTTTTTCTATAACGCCATCTTTTTCACCTACGCCCTGGTGTTGACCGACTTCTACCAGGTCCCGTCGGCTCAGGTGGGTTGGTACGTCCTGCCCTTCGCCCTGGGGAACTTCTGTGGCCCCCTGATACTTGGCCGCCTGTTCGACGTCATCGGCCGACGGATCATGATCAGCTCGACCTACCTGATCGCAGGTGTGCTGCTGACGATCAGCGGCTACCTGTTCCAGCAAGACATGATCGACGTCACCCAGCAGACCCTGGCCTGGATGGTGATCTTTTTCTTCGCCTCCGCCGCTGCGAGCTCGGCCTATCTCACGGTGGCCGAGACGTTCCCGCTGGAAATCCGCGCGCTCGCCATTGCTGTGTTCTACGCCTTCGGCACCGGTCTGGGTGGTCTGATCGGGCCAACCTTGTTCGGCGCGCTGATCGAGACCGGCGAACGCACCAATGTCTGGTATGGATACCTGATCGGGGCAGTGTTGATGATCGTCGCCGCGCTGACCCAGGCGGTCTGGGGTGTGTCGGCTGAGCGCAGATCGCTCGAGGAGGTGGCCCGGCCACTTTCACAAGTCTGCGAATAACTGAGCGCCTCTCGGCCGCGGCGAGCCCACCCTCTCAGCGGATGTAACGAAATGTGAAAAAAATGTCGAATTGCTAGATGCCTTTGATGTAGATTCTCATTCAGATTATCAAATGCATCAAAGTCCATTTCGCCGTAGGATCTTTTCTTTGAAACGTCACTTCCCTGCCAGTCTCCTGCTGGTCGGCGCGTGCAGCGCCTTGCCCAGTGTTCATGCCGCCGACGACCTGACGCTACCCGCCACCGAGATCGTCAGTACCCACGAAAGCATCGACGGTGTCAGTCAGGGATACGAGGGCCAGGCATCCTCCACCACCACCAAGCTGGGCCTGACCGACAAGCAGACGCCCCAGGCGGTCACCACCCTCACCCGCCAGCAGCTGGACGACTTCAAGATCAACGGCATCAAAGAGGCTCTGCGCTCCGCGCCGTCGGTGACCGTCGAACAGACCGAATCGGACCGCACCGAATTCACCTCGCGCGGTTTCGACATCAACACCTTCGAATTCGACGGCATGGGCATGCCCTTCGTCGGCACCGTGCTGGTGGGCGAACTGGACCTGGCCGAATATGAGCAGATCGATATCCTGCACGGCGCCAATGGTTTGATGAGCGGTGCCGGCAACCCGTCCGCCACGGTCAACTTCGTACGCAAACGCCCTACCGAGACGTTCCAGGCCCAGATCAATACCAGTGTCGGCTCGTGGGACAACCGCCGCGTCGACGTCGATCTTTCCGGCCCGTTGACCGACAGCGGCAATGTCCGCGGCCGCTTCATCTATGCCCACGACAAAGGCAACTCGTGGATGGACCGCTACAGCCACGAGCGCAACATCGCCGCCGGCCTGTTGGCTTTCGACGTGACCGACACCGACACCGTGACCGTCGGCTTCTCCCAGCACAACAGCGACTCCAACGGCAGCACCTGGGGCAACCTGCCACTGGTCGACAGCGCTGGCAACGCCATCCACTACAGCAGCCGCAGCAGCAACATCGGCCAGCCGTGGACGTACTGGAACCTGCACACCCAGCGAGCCTTCGTCGAGCTCAAGCACGACTTCGGCAACGATTGGAATGCCACCCTCACGGCGTCTGGCGTGCAAGAGAAGCAGAATACCAACATGCTCTACGTAGGGTCGGTCGACGGTGACGTTGCCGGCGCCTATGCCAACCATACCCGTAGCGAGGCGCATCAGTTACTGGGCGAGGCCAAGTTACAAGGTCCGTTCAGCTTGTTCGGTCGCGAGCATCAGCTGACATTGGGGGCTGCGTACGGGCGAACCCATCAGAAACTTAAAGAGTATGACGAGGACCTGGCGCACTTCAGCTACTTCGAGACTTCATGGTCGGACATTCTGGCAGGCAAAACGCTTATGCCATCGTTCACGGCCAACGACGCATCGCTGTCGCAGAATTTCCAAGATACTCAGAAGAGCGTGTTCGCAGCGACCCGCTTCAGCCTCACCGACGACCTGCACTGGATCGCCGGCGCACGTCTGCTCAGTGCCGACGGGAAAGGTGACAGCTATGGCGCCGAACGCTCTACCCGCGAGCACGGCAAGGTCACGCCCTATACCGGACTGGTCTATGACCTCAACGACGCCTGGAGCGTGTATGGCAGCTGGACCAAGATCTACAACCCGCAATACAACCTGGCGGACGTCTCCGGCAAACTGCTCGATCCGTTGGAAGGCAAGAGTATGGAAGTCGGCCTCAAGGGCAGCGTCATGGACTCACGCTTGCACGTAACCGCAGCACTGTTCAAGACCGAACAACGCAACGTCGCCGTGGATGCGGGCATGGTAGCCGGTCGCCAGGCCTATACCGCCGACGAGTTCAAGAGCCACGGCGTCGAACTGCAGGCCACGGGCGAAGTGATGCCTGGCCTGGACCTGATGGCCGGCTATACCTATGTCCGCATCGACAATGACGACGGCGATCGTGCGCGCAAATACGTGCCGAGCCACGCCTTGCGCGGCATGCTCACCTACCGCCTGCCGGCCCTGCCGCAGATGAAGGTCGGCGCCCGCCTCAGCTGGCAGACCAAGGTGGAGAACGACAACAACAGCGCCATCCACCAGAATGCTTACGGCCTGGTGGACCTGATGACCAGCTACGACATCGACAGCAACTGGAGCACGTCGCTGAACCTGAACAACGTCACCGATCGCAAGTACCTGCTGTCGCTGTACAACAATGCCACCACCGCCAGCTACGGCGCGCCGCGTAACCTCACGGCCTCGGTGACCTGGAGGTATTGACCCCTGCCCTAGACTGTTCGAGGCGGGCCTGACAAACCCGCCTCACCCGCCCCGCGCCCTCCTGGGCAGCGTCAACCCAGATAGTCCTGCACACACTTCAGCCAAACATCGCTAAGCCAATCAGGACGTCAACGCCTGCTGGCGCACTGGCATTTCATAGCGGTGCGGCTGCTGCCAGGCCAAGGTCTCCTGGACACTCACCGCGGCATCCAACACTTTCTGCGTCCAGCTTTCGTCCTTGGGACACACGACGACCACACGAAAACCGTGGTCGAGGCCTTCGATGCGCACGCCCTCGGAGTCATCGACGTGGAGATCGATATCGAACGCCGGCGGGTATTTGGACGGCCCCTTGAAGAAGCCTTGCGCGTTCAATGCGTGCTGATGGCGGTCGCTGTTGACCACGCCATCGACGTGTATCCCGTAGAGCATCAACCAGCGCCGAATATAGGCCGGAGTGCGCCCTGAAGAGGTGTACACCCATACGCTACAGCCCTGACGGCGCAGGTCACGTATCAACGAGCGGGTCCCTGCCCGCAAGGGCTCGCCCAACCAGCGGTGGACGAACTCGGGCAGTTTGCAGTCTTCGGCAGCACTGTGCTCAGGCAAACAGGCGAGCGTGTCGTCGATGTCGAACGAAATACGCATCTTCGGCCGCGAGAAAGCGCGAGCCAGCGTTTGCCACGCCTGCTGGGTGGAAGGTCGCCATTGATTGAGCATCGGATAGCGGGCCATCAGTGGCTCCCCTGGTAGATAGCCTGTGGTGCAGCGCCGAGGAAGAACGCCCTGGCGTCAGGCGCCTGCGCTTCCAGAAAGGCCGCGTATTTTTTCTTGATCTTGGGCAACTCGTAAAGGGCCTTGACGCCATGCTTGGCGGAGTTGCGAATCACCGAGGAAGGATTGAAGTAGCCTTCGGCGTTGTCCAGCGACAGCACGAACGGCGGCAGACCGGCACGCATCAGCAAATAGCTGACGATGAGCGAACCGGTGCGGTTGTTGCCCTCGATGAACAGTTGAGGTTTGCTCAGAATCCGCACGTAGACGCCCGCAGCCCGCTTCCATACCGAATCACTCCGATACGAGCAATACCAGTTGTACAAGTCCTTGATGCCGCCCTCGACGTTGTTGAAGAAGTGCGCCTCGGTGGCGGCCAGATGCTGGGCGAACTCCCGCCGGCGTCGCGGATCTCGACCGCACAGTACCGTGGCATTGAGTTCGAGCATCAGGTTGACCTGCTGCAGCTCGAACAGGTCGATGCCCCGCGCTACGTAGTCGTCTATGAGGGCATAGCCTTCGACCACATTCAGCAACACCTCATCGGTGAACGGGTCACGCGGTTCGGTGAAGTGCCGGCTGAGCTCGGCGAAACGGTTCTGCACCTCACGCAGTGCGCGTTCTACCGCAGACAGATCAAGACGACGCGTTGCAGGCATGGGTGATCCCGACACAGACTGAAAAGTAAAGCGATCCGAGTGGCTCCCGGCTCAGCTGAATTTACCGCTGATGTAATCGCTGGTCAGTTGCTCGCGAGGGTTCTCGAAAATCTGCCGGGTCTCGCCCATCTCGACCAGGTAACCGGTACGGGTCCCCTGGGAAATGTCGACCGAGAAGAACGCGGTGGTGTCGGCGACACGGATCGCCTGCTGCATGTTGTGGGTCACCAAGGCGATGGTGTAATCCTTTTTCAGCTCGACCATCAGTTCTTCGACACGGCGGGTAGCGATCGGATCGAGTGCCGAGCATGGCTCGTCGAGCAACAGCACTTCCGGTTCGGTGGCGATGGCGCGGGCGATACACAGCCGCTGCTGCTGGCCACCGGACAGCGACAGGCCGCTGACCTTGAGCTTGTCCTTGACCTCGTCCCACAGCGCAGCACCTTGCAGGGCGTGCTTTACGCGGTCGCCCAGATCACCCTTGTAACGATTCAGACGCAGGCCGAAGGCGACGTTGTCGAAGATGCTCATGGAGAACGGGTTCGGCTGCTGAAACACCATGCCGATGTAGCGGCGCACCACGACCGGATCGACGCCCTTGCCATAGACGTCCTGGCCGAGAAAGTGCACATGGCCCTCGAAACGGAAGCCCTTCACCAGGTCATTCATGCGGTTGAGGCTGCGCAGCACGGTGCTCTTGCCACAGCCCGACGGACCGATGAAGCCGGTGATCTTGTTCTTCTCGATCGGCACATGGCTATCGCGCACGGCCATGAAGTTGCCGTAGAAGATCTTGTCCAGTTTGCAGTCCATGACCACGGGCGATTGGTTGACCATCGGAGCGGCGCGGTGCGCAGTGGATACGTTCAAGTTCAGATGCTCCCTGTCTTAATACTTGGGCTTGCCGAAGATGCGGCTGATGACGTTCACCACCAGCACGATCATCACCAGCACCAGCGAGGCGGCCCAGGCGAGCTCCAGCTGGTTGTCGAACGGCATGCCGGAGAAGTTGTAGATGAGTACGGCAAGCGAGGCCGTAGGGTTCATGACCGCAAGGCTGCCGTCATGGTAGATCCAGTAGTTGCTGAACAGCGCGGTGAACAGCAGCGGCGCGGTTTCGCCGGCGGCACGTGCAACGGCCAGCATGACGCCGGTGAGGATCGCCGGCAGGCCAGTTGGCAAGACGATCTTCCAAACCACCTGGGCGCGGGTGCAGCCCATGCCGTAAGCGGCATCTTTCATGATCTTGGGCACCATCTTCATGGCTTCTTCGGCGGTCAGCACGACGATCGGCAGCATCAGCACGGCCAGGGCGACACCGCCGGCCGGTGCCGAATAAGTCCCCGTGGTCATCACCACCAGCGCATAGGCGAATACACCGGCGAGAATCGAAGGCAGGCCGGTGAGCATCTTGGCGGCGAAGCGTGCGGCATTGGCCAGCTTGCTGTCCGGGCCCAGTTCGGCCAGGAACACCGCCGCCAGGATACCTACCGGCACGGCGATGGCTGCGGCAATGCCAACCATGACGAAGGTACCGGCCATGGCGTTACCGAAACCGCCGCCCATCTCGAAGCCCGTCGGCGGCAGTTCGGTGAACACTTCGAGGTTCAGGCGCGCACCGCCGCGGGTGATCAGCATGTACAGGACCGAGATCAGCGGCACGCTGGCGAGCAAGGCAACCAGCCAGACCAGGGTGGTCAGTACCACGCTGCGCAGGGCACGCCCTTCGAACCTGCGTTGCAGACTTGGCAAGGCGACGGCTGGGGTGGTCAGGTCGGTCATTATTTGTTACCCCGCTGGGCGTAGAGCATGATCATCGAGCCGAACACGTTCACCAACAGGGTGATGAACATCAGTACCAGCGCGGCGTACATGAGTATCTCGATCTCGTTCGGTCCGGCCTCGGGGAAGTTCAGGGCCAGCAGGGCCGCCAGGGTGTTGGCCGGGGCGAACAAGGACAGCGAGATGTTGTTGGCGTTACCCACCAGCATGGCCAGGGCCATGGTTTCGCCCAGTGCCCGACCGAGTCCCAGGACCAGGGAGCCGAAAATTCCGGTGGCAGCCGAGGGCACCATCACCTTGAGAATCGCTTCCCAATGGGTGGTCCCCATGCCGTAGGCCGCCTGTTTGGTTTTCATCGGTACGCTGGTCAGCGCATCCTGCGAAACGGCGGCGATGGTCGGCAGAATCATGATGGCGAGTACCAGTGCCGCTGGCAGCAGCCCAGGCCCGCTCAAGGAGGTGCTGAAGAATGGAATCCAGCCCAGCTCGCTGTTGAGCCATGCGGTCAGCGGGCGGATCGCCGGGATCACTACGTAGATGCCCCACAGGCCGTAGACCACACTGGGGATGGCCGCGAGCAGCTCGACGATGGTACGGAACACCGCAGCCAGTCTCGCGGGTAGAAAGTCCTGGGTGAGGAAGATGGCCATGCTGATGCCGAAGAAACCGGCAATCAGCAGTGCGATGAAGGCGCTGTACAGGGTGCCCCAGATGGCCGGCAGGATGCCGTACTTGCCCTGGTTGACATCCCAGACGCTGCCGAACAGCACGTCGAAGCCATGCTTCTCCATCCCCGGAAGTGCCTTGCTCCCCACTTCGTAGACCAACGCGAAGACCAGTGCCAGCACCAGCACCACGCCGATCCGCGCAAGCGCACGGAACGTGCGATCGACCAGGAAATCCCTGGCCGAGGGTGGCTGGCACGCTGAGTCGGGATTATCCGGTATGGCAAAGGGTGTGTTCATTGGCTGTTTCCGCGACGAAGGTCAAATGCTCCCGACGCGGTGGTCACACCGGTCAGGAGCGGTCTGGCAGGTATTACTGAATGTTCTGAGCCGCTTTACGCACTTCAGCGACGACCGACGGCGGCAATGGGATGTAGCCCATCGAGTCGGCGATTTTCTGACCTTGGGTCAGGCTGTACTCGACCATTTCACGCATGGCCTTGGCCTTGGCCGGATTGCCGTTGTCCTTGCGGAAGATCATCCAGGTGTAGGTGGTGATCGGGTAGGACTTGGCACCGTCCGGATCAGGCAGCCAGGCCACCAGGTTTTCCGGCATCTTCACCGCCGCCAGGGCTTCTGCACCGCTTTCGGCATTCGGCACGACGTATTGACCGGCCTTGTTCTGCAGTTCGGCGAAGTCGACCTTGGCCAGCTTGGCGAAGCCGTACTCGATGTAGCCAATGGCACCAGGCGTCTGGCGTACGGTCGCGGTCACGCCATCGTTCTTCGGCGACTTGATGAACTTGTCGGAGGCTGGCCAGTTGACGGTGTTGCCCTCGCCCATGGCGGACTTGAAGGCCGGATTGATGGTGGACAGGTGCTTGGTGAAGACTGCGGTGGTACCGCTGGAGTCGGCACGCACGACCACGGTGATCGGAGTGTCAGGCAGCTTCAGATCAGGGTTGGCCGCGACGATCTGCGGATCGTTCCAGTGGGTGATCTTGCCCAGGAAGATGTTGGAGTACACATCACGTGGCAGCTTCAGGCCCTTCGGATTGCCTGGCAGGTTGTAGGCCAGGACGATTTCACCAGCGGTCATTGGCAGCAGTTGCACGCCTTCACCCACCTTGGCGATGTCTTCGTCCTTCATGGCCGAGTCGCTGGCGGCAAAATCGACGGTCTTGTTCAGGAAGTCCTGAACGCCCGCACCACTGCCCTTGGACTGGTAATCGACGGTCACGCCATCGGTGTTCTTGCTGAAATCCTTGAACCAGGTGAGGTAGATCGGTGCTGGGAAGCTGGCGCCGGAGCCGGTCAGGCGAACGTTCTCGGAGGCGAAGGCACCCGAGGCACAGAGAGAGACCGAGACGGCGAGTGCAGCAGACTTCATCAGGCGTATCATCGAAAGAGCTCCATGTGTTGGCCGGAGCACTTTGCAATAGCTATGTTACAGCTGTGTGACGATTGGGTGGCAACGCTCGAGACAGACCCACTTTCCGACTAATGCTTAGACACTGGGACCTAGGGTGCCGTTCTCGACTCCAGGTCCATGTCGGCAGGCCACGTTACCTTGGGCGCCAAGCGGAGTGCGAATTCACACCACAGCACATCGTTATGGTCTTTGGGTGGGTCTGGGATTGGCAAGGCGGCGGGGCCTTCTTGCATGTAGGTACAGATGTAGGCCCAGGCATGCTCATCCGCCCCCATGGTGCCCAGAGGAAATCGGTCGATCACCACATTCGTGCCGGGCTCCACGATTGAAAGCACGACGCCAGCTTTGTAGATAACGCCGCCATTGGGCAAACCGCCCATCTGCGACCATCGTTCGGCCCTCACCTGGGACCAATCGTAGCTTACGGGCACTACGGTCCAAGCCGCGAAGGGGTTCCACCAAGTGTGTTTGAAGTTGTAGGCGTATATTTTTCGCCGAAGCCGATTGAAACGTAGAGGTTCGTCTCTCGGTGGGCAGACGGCGATTTTGAAGGAAAATAGCGTGCTCCACACACTAACAAGAAATACTAGGCTACCTGTAAACAGGAATTCAGTATCACCTTCAAAAAACGCATCCACTATATACCGAGGAATATCAAAAACACTGTAAGCCGTCAACAAAGAAAAGAAAATAAACACACCACGAAACGAGATCGAAGACCGAGGAATTTCTAAATAAATACCATCCTGGTAATTTGGCGACTTCCGACAAAGACTAGCCTCAATGGCAACTTTCTCGCCTGGACCTGGGAGATCTTCTTGCCATCCAGTACATGGCGGATTTAAAAGCGGACGACACATCACCTATCCTCCATTTGCGCTTGCAACTTATCTTCTCTAACGGTCACGACAGCCAGCCCAGCATCGTCACCCTTGTCAGGCCAGTACTCAATCTTCAGCTGAATTGCCGTAATACCGTGATTTTCACTCAGAGGAAGCCCGGCCTGAATTCTTAAACTCTTATCTTGACTGATACAGCTCAGTCGCGGCAAAGACTCGAAAAATATATCGCTAGTTCCCGCGGCCAAACCATTAATCCTACCCAACCGTTCACCATCCCCCCAAAGGGACACATCTTGCTTGTGGCCTCCGGGCCTGTACAGATCCAGATACCACTTGACACTTGACACTCCATCAATGAAACCAGGCAGCTCTATATTCAGATCCAGATAAAACCCGAAATTGACAGTTTCATTAGCGAATATAACCGCCTCAGATGCTTGATGATGCGGCGACTGCAGCCTCAAGGCAATTGAAATATCCGCGCGCAAACCGATAGCTGCGGCATTCAGCTCCCCAATAGAGGCGTCAAAGTTTGACGAGTGCATCCAGCGTCTTTCGTGTGGCGGCATCCCCCACCTCGAGCGCCGACACCAAAGTTCCAAAGCACTAGACTCTTCATGCCTGCCTCCTAAAGCGAGCATATACGCGACAAAGCCCAGTATGATTGCAATACCTAAAGCCCCGAGTAGTGCACCGGAAGAAAAAGCAGCGTACACTCCAGCACTAGTGGAAAATAACGCCACCCATCCAGCACCCACACAACTTCGAGAAGCGTTAGAGTCACTTGCAGCGGCCGCTCTCGAGGCCGCATGAAAATATTGCGCCGAATCCATCAATCCAGCCAGCGCCGTAATAGCACCACCAAATTTGGCGACAGTCTGCCCTAGGGATAACGTTGCACCAGTACCATTCAGCATCTTCCCTGGCCGAACCAGATCCATCAACAGCCCGGTGGTTTCAATACCTGCGCCCATCACGCCGAGTGTGGAGGAACCAATGGCTGCCAGCGCCTCTGGATTGCTCTGAGTCGTCTCAAGAAGCACCTCAAAGTTCTTGCGAAGTGTCTCCTGCTGAAACCACAAACTTCCAAGTGCCAATAACAGCTTCGCGCTGCCAGGACTGGAAGCCGCCGTACGAAGAGTACGCAGTCCATCGCTCGCGACGCTGCGAGCTGCCGCTGCGCCAATTTTCAGATCATCGCCTACAGACCTCATACTCAGCCGGAGGGTATCTGCACCGATTGAGGCTTTGCGTACAAGGGTCCCCGCTCCCTCGACCGCACTCTCCCGTAGCTGCGTCAACCTGGCTTGCAGACTCTCAGCGCTCTCCAGCGTCCATATCATCACCTCGATCATTTGGCTGCGATTCTCCGCCGCCGCTAGATGGATCGCCCCACTTAGCACCGTGGCCCGCACCTTGCGCCCGGCAGGTCTTCGGAAGTGCTTGTCCAATTGCCCAAGGAAAGCGTCGGTGCGCTCCTGCAGTGCCTCGCTGAGCAAGCTCATGTACTCGCCCAAGGTGAGCGAGAGCCTGACTTGTGTAATGGGTTGCCCCGCAAAGAGTAAAAATGCTGAGCTATGAACGTGACCGATCAATGCCCTCGTTCGCCCACTGATTTGCTTTCCAAGCGCATTGCCTGCACTGGCCATTCCAGCAAGGAGTTGGCCGATGGCATCTTGCACCGACTTGATCATCAACTGTTCGCCTTCCGAGCTAGTGGCGATGGCTTTAACCGCGTGATAGACCTGGGTCAGCTCATTGCTCGACAGCGCCTTGACCAATTGCTGGCGCAAGCTCTGGTTCTTGGCCGTCAAAGCCTGATATAGCAGGCTGTTGGGGTCTTCCAACAACTGCTGCCATAGGTACTGGGTGGGGCCGAGTGGATCATCCTGTTCGGGCAGTTTCTCTGTCGGCCCACCCGCCAGGCAGGCGGACAACATCTGGATGAAGTACTCGACTGAGAGTGGGCTGGTCGCGCTGTAGTCGAAGTAAGCGATACGCTGGAACGAGCGATGTCCGTAGAGAGTGGCGTAAAGCTCACCGGCCTTGTCGATCCTGGTTTGCCAATGCTTGACCTCGCGGTCGTAGCCGGCCTGGAAGGCGGCACGTGCTTTCTCGTCGTAGCGTTCTTCCAGCCGTTCACGGGCCTCTTCCTGCTTGTTCTTCGTGGCGCGCTGTGTGTGGGCTTCTATATCCACCGGTGGAAGGTAGGCTTTGAATCCGATGGGGCTCTCGTTCCATTTCTCCCTGTTTTCTGCTTCCTGGGCGGTATCCACCACAGCCTGGGCCGCTGCCCTGGCTTCGTTCAGTTCAC
>NZ_JAHWIW010000043.1:0-41709 GCF_025377065.1 Pseudomonas sp. HD6422
TAAATGGTTGCTGGCCGACAAGGGATACGATGCCGAAGCTTTACGCCGCTACTGCGATCAATATCGGATGCAGCCTGCCATCCCGCTACGCTCAATGAAGCGCAAGCCCAAACCTGGCTTACCCAGACTGTTTGATCGGCCCAAGTACCGGCAGCGCAACATCATCGAGCGCATGTTTGGCTGGCTGAAAGAGAATCGCAGGATCGTGACACGCTTCGACAAGCTTGCAAAAAGCTATGCCGCAATGGTCTCACTGGCTTGTTCCATGCGGTGTTTGCGACAACTCTTTTCGTACAGAGCCTAGGTCGAAGCATTGACAAAGGCTTCATCAAGCGAAGCAGCTTGATACCGAGCTAAAAATGCTTCTGTGCTTCTGAACTCCTCCAGTCGTGTTTTTGCAAGCATGTAGAATCGACTGCAGTTGCTGGCAATTTCTTGGGTGTAATGCGAAGAGACCAACACGCTTGCACCCTCTTGGCAGGCATTTCTTATTCCTAGCCATATGTAATGGCGGAGCTCGGGGTCTACGCCGGCAGTGGGTTCGTCCAGAACGACCAAATCGCTATCCATCAAGAGAAGGGTTAAGGTGAAAAAACTTCGAATTTCACCATAGCTGCAAGTGGATGCTTTTTTGTCCGATATTTGCTTGTATCTCTTTGCAAGAGCTGGAGACCATGTTGCGAGCCGTGCAGGGAAGTCCAGTGGGTCACGGGGGGTGTGGGCGTTTAATTGCAGAATGAGTTCTGCGGCCTCGTGCAGACGTAATAAGGGGGGTGGGGTTAGGATTTGAGTGAGATAGGTGGGGTGGAGGGCTGCATTGTTGATTGCACCATCGTGGGCTTTCTTGGTTCCGCAGATGAGATCAAATAATGTGGTTTTCCCCGCGCCGTTTATGCCGAGGACACCCACGATCTCGCCTTTGGACAGGGCTAGGTTCACGTCGTTCATGATCGGGGTTCGATCATAGGAGAAGGCGACGTTGCTCAAGGTCAAAACACTTATTAGTACCTGCTCCAGATCGGTTGGATTCTGAAAAATTTCCACGTCAAGAGCAGCCCTGCGAATGCGCCGGCTGAGGCAACGGGTAAGCTTAAGACCAGCGGGATTTCCTCATTGTAAATCATGGTGGCTAGATAAAGTGGATTAATGAATGAGGCGTAATGGATGGGGCTTGAGTTTTGCAGCGAGCCTAGGTATCCAGATAAAAGCATCCAGAATGAAAGAAGGGAAAAGACGGTGCTCGCAGTGGTGAATTTCAACGGCATTGCGACAATGATCAAGCCTAAGCATGAAAACAACAAGTAGCAGGTGAAAAAGCATGTTGTAAGATGTAGTAACTCCAGCGCTGAATACACGCCATACAGAGGCTTGGTCACGAGGTAGAACAGGATGGAGTAAGACAAGCTGATTACTGCGTAGCATGCAGTATGAGCGTAAAGGAAGATTTTGATCGACATGGGCTTGTAGATAAACGATCTTACGAATCCGCTTTCTCTTCTGCCGATGAGGTAGAAACTGAAGCCGTAGAAGGCTGAGTTCGCTGCAATATACGAGTAAAACCATGCGGCGGAAGATCTGTATTCCAAAGGTTGGATGTCTTGTTTGAAGTTGCTTTGGCTTAAAGCAATGAACATGATGCACGGAGCTACTCCAGCCCATAGAATAGCCGTTGGGTCTCTGAGGTGCTCTGTTAAGAGAATTTTGCAGGTGATGATTGTTTTGGTTAGTGTGAGCGGTGGTTTGAAGATACTCAGTTTCATGGGGGCGGCACCATGCTGGCTAGTCGGCTAGGGATAATTATTGCAAGAACATTCCGCCTAGAAATTCTAGATGTTGTAGGAATGTTACTCATATGAGGCAAGGTAGCCCGGTGTAAGTGATTGTCTCAGTGCGGCATGGTTTTTCTTTTTGCCGATAACTACAATGGTTTGAAGGGAGTCGATCGTGATAGCATGGGCAGAAATTTTATTGAAAGTATTTTTTCCAGTTCGTACTGTTGCAAATATCCGGAGGTGCTTCCTTTGATGCGCTGGGGCGCACTGGGAATTTTTTGTTTTTGATTGTGGTTAGTCTCGCGTTTGGGCGGTTGGTCGCGACTGGCTCAAAGTTAAGTATTTCGTAGTTGTAGGTTCTAAGTGTTCTCATGATGGTGCCGGCGCTCAAGTGGGCGCCGTCCAAGTTTTGATGGCGCTCCGTTCATATTCATTGGTGAGATTGCTGATTATTTTCTGTTGCTTACCGTCGCTGCAATCAGTAGCGCACCCACCATTGGCATGAGGCTGACTCCAAACTGCCCGACCATGTCAAGCCTCCGAGGTTTAATATCCCCGCCATCATTGGGGGGTGCAAATCTAGGTAGATAATTGTCTTGGGTCAACACCGCTTTCGACAGGTATATGTATTTTTGGTAGGTGTAGATGTTTATAATTTGAATGGCATTGTCAGACGTGTCTTACGATGTTTTGTGGCAGGTTTTGGGGGGTGGGGAGTGGTCTGGTTTTTTTGAGTGAATCTTCTTGGTTGATTGTCGGAAGATTCTTCATTTTATTTTGCTGTTAGATTTTGTTTGATATTTTGGTTTGGCGATAAACAAGGTTTCCAAATGTAAAGTGAGAGGTTGTGACGCAATAATCTGGTTGCTGCCTGTGTTAGGTGAGGGATTTCGGAGCGGTGAGATGGACCACGCTAAGGACCGGCTTGCCGGTTGTGTGTTTCGCCAGGTCGTTCAGATCAAGGTGGTGGCGCCGAACGTGGCATTGAAGGTGATCGATCGGGCGATCCAGTTGCATGGCGGGGCAGGGGTCAGCGGAGATTTCCCGCTGGCCTACATGTACGCGATGCAGCGTACCCTGCGTTTGGCTGATGGGCCCGATGAAGTGCGCCGGGCGGCGATCGGCAAGTATGTGCCGGCGGAGATGTTGCGTAGCGGTAGGTAAGCCAAAGCCGTCTCGACCTCTTCGGGTCGGCGAAGAGGTCGCGGCGGAGTCATTGTGTTTTCAGGTCCACCACCAAATCCTGGGCTGCCTTGTGGCTAGCACGCTCATCAGCTTGCTCATTTCGTCCTGGCGTCAAACACCCGTGTCGGCACTGCCCATCATCACGTTCGGCACAGGTGCCCGGGCAGCGGCATGGGGGCGCTTTTCCGCGTCAGGTCAAGCGTAGGTTGATCGTCTCGGCTTGGCTAAGCGTGTCCGGATTCTTCTTGATGGTGGCGGTATGGGCCCTCTTCAAGTTCAAGTAAAGATCTAGGTCTCCAATGACTGCCCTGTTTGATTTGCCTCAGGCGCTACGTTGGCGCTGGTACTGCGTCTTTCGTAGCAGTACCGCGCCCGGCGATGATCGCATCCATGACCTTGGGATGTGATTTGCCGTAACTGTTCACGGTTCGCCCGTGACCTTCGTTGCAGCTGCTTTTTCGCCCCGCGTCTTGATCAACGACACCACCACCCCACCGAGGAGCAAGCCGAACGTCACCCCGAGCGACAGCAGCGCCGGCACCTTGCCGACCATGCCGTGGTAGAAGATTTTGCATCCGATGAAGATCAACACCATCGCCAGCGCGTACTTGAGGTACACGAACCGGTGCATCAATGCCGAGAGGGCGAAGTACAACGAGCGCAGGCCAAGGATGGCGAAGATGTTCGAGGTGTAGACGATGAACGGGTCCTGGGTGATGGCGAAGATCGCAGGTACGCTGTCGACGGCGAATACCAGGTCGGCCAGCTCGATCAGCACCAATGCCAGGAACAGCGGCGTTGCATGGCGCAACGCCTTGCTGTGACCGGGTGGGGTGAGGCGCACGAAGAAATGCGAACCGTGAATCTGGTCGGTGACACGCATGTGCCGACGGACGAAGCGGATTACCGG
This sequence comes from Pseudomonas sp. HD6422, assembly GCF_025377065.1. Lineage (NCBI taxonomy): Bacteria > Pseudomonadati > Pseudomonadota > Gammaproteobacteria > Pseudomonadales > Pseudomonadaceae > Pseudomonas > Pseudomonas sp. HD6422. The sequence continues at coordinate 3,868 of NZ_JAHWIW010000043.1, forward strand.
GTTGTTGGCCAGGTCCGGTCGGCTGTCCTCGTGGGTGAAGGCCATCTTGATCCCGGTGAACAGCAGGAAAGCGCCGAAGATATACAGCACCCAGGCAAAATGCTGCACCAACGCCGCACCCACGCCGATCATGATCGCACGCAGCAGCACGACGCCGAGAATGCCCCAGAACAGCACTCTATGCTGGTAGCGGCGGGGTATGGAGAAGTAGCCGAAGATCATCGCCATGACGAACACGTTGTCCATCGACAGAGACTGCTCCACCAGAAAGCCCGTGTAGAACTCCAAGGCCGACTGCGCCCCTAACTGGTACCAGACCCATGCCCCGAACAGCACGCCGACGCTGAAGTAGCCGGTGTAGAGCAACAGGCTTTCGCGCATTTCGATTTCGCGGTCCTGGCGATGGAGCACGCCGAGATCGAGCACCAGCAGGCCGATGACGACGGCCATGAAGACCAGCCAAAGCCAGGTGCTGGTACCGAGAAATGGCGTGGTGAGGAATGTCTGCAGAGCCATCATGAGCCCCTCCTGAATGATCGACGTTGCATGGCAACAGTGATCCGACATCACGGCTTGGCAGCCGTCAGAGGGGCCCGGTATCACATGACTCTGAGCCTAGACCCTTTTGCCGGTGACGCCGAATGTTGGGGTGTTACAAGTTTTTGCTTCAGTACACCCACACCTCCACCCGTCGATTGCGCAGGCGGCCTCGCTCCAAGTCGTTGCCGGCCACCGGTAATTCATCTCCCATGCCTGCCACCTCCAGCACTTCGACGCCATCACGGGCGAGCTCGCGGCGCACCGCAAGGGCGCGCAGGCGTGACAGCAGCGCCGCACGGCCCGGCGTTTCCTTGGGATCGCCAAAGCCGACCAATACGGCTTTGCTCTGCAGCTTGTCGTTGTGGCGCAGGTACTCGACCACTCGCTGCACGTCGCGCAGGGCCTTGTTGTCGAGGCTGGCGCTGCCTTCCTGGAAGCGGAAGTTGACGCTCAGCCGTTGCGCTTGCTGGGCCAGGCTGCGATAGCGCGGCGGCATGTCGGCCTGTGCCGGTACTGCTTGCGCCTTTATCTGCTGCGAGACGAAGCCTTGCTCGGCGACGATCGCCTGGCCGGCCGGGCTCTGGGCGAACTCCACCAAGGCCTTTGCCAGCGGCTTGGCATTGGCGGGCAGGTAGAAGTACAGCCGCCGTGACAACGGGTAATCCTCGCTGGCGATCAGGCTGCGGTCAGGAAGCATGGCCGGGACATCGCCCTCGGCGACCGCGAGCACCTTAGCGCCATGCACCGAGGCCAGGCTGGTGAAGCCGATGGCCTGGCGGTCGCCGGCGACCCGCGTCGCCAGTTCGTCGCTGGACTCGAAGCGCTGTGCCTGAGCGGCCAGTTCGGCTTGCCGGGGCTCCAGTACCAGGGCCCGGAAAGTCTCGAAGGTGCCTGAGCGGTCGTCGCGGGCATACAGGTGAATGGGCCCACTGGACACCCCCAGTTGCTCCCAGCGGTCGATCTGCCCAGCGAAGATCCGCGCCAGTTGCGCGGTGGTCAGTTGCGGGAGTGGATTGTCCGGGTGGACGATGACCGCTACCCCGTCGAGGCCGATGACCTGCTCGGAGCTGGCCGCGCGCAGATCGCCCAGTGCGCGCAGTTGGCGAAGCTCGGTGTCGCTGATGGGGCGCGAAGCAGCGGCCAGGTCGGCGTCGCCGCGACCGAGCGCGGTAAACCCGGTGCTCGAACCATGGGCGGCGATATCGATACGAAGTGGGTCGCCCTTGGCATCTTGCGCGGTGACCAGGGTTTCATTGGCTTGCGCCCCAGGTTGTCGCTCGATGGCGCGGGCGTGTTGGGCCTGTAACAGGCCTGTGGCCAAGGCCGGGAGGAGGGCGGCGCCAATGGTATTGGAACCTTGTACGCGCAGTTGCGCGGGGCCGGCCAGTGTCAGACCGGGTAACAAGGCAATCAACAGGAAAAGCGCGCGAGGCATGCCGGGCAACCTTGTGACAGAGGGTTGCCCGGCAGATTACGACGGTGGCGTGACCGAAATGTGACAGCTAACGCTGAGGTCAAGCCGCGACGCTATGGCCCCGGCTCAATGTGCGCCCGCCGATTTGCTCAGGTCACTCTCCGCCCATTCGGTATAGATACAGGCATCGGCCACCGCCCAGCGGACTTTCACATTGTCCCCCGGCTGCATCGACATACCGGCCGCGGACAGCGCCTTGACCGTCAGTTCGGTGCTTCCGGCGGTCACCACATGACAGGTCTGGCTCTCCCCGAGGAACAGCACTTCTGCGACCTTGGCACTGACTTCGTTCCAGCCCGCAGGCAGAGGCTCGCGCGCAGCCTGCTCAGCGGTCAGGGCCAGGGCTTTCTCCGGCCGAACCATGATCAGCGCCTGCTGTTCGGCAGCGAGGCCTGGGGTCAGGCGGATGGCCACTGGCTGCCCCTCGAAGCTGCCGGCACCGTGGCTGTTGGCCTTGATCCGCAGGAAATTCGAGTTACCCAGGAACGAAGCGACGAAAGCGTTCGGTGGATTTTGGTAGAGGTCGTAGCCACTGCCCAGGCCGACGATCTTGCCATGACTGAAGATGGCGATGCGTTGGGACAGGCGCATCGCTTCTTCCTGGTCGTGGGTCACGTAGACGATGGTGATGCCCAGGCGGCGGTGCAGTTGGCGCAGTTCGTCCTGCAGGTCTTCGCGCAGCTTCTTGTCCAGCGCGCCGAGCGGTTCGTCCATCAGCAGGATGCGTGGCTCGTACACCAAGGCCCTGGCGATTGCCACGCGCTGTTGCTGACCGCCGGACATCTGCGACGGCTTGCGGTGAGCGAACTTCTCCAGTTGCACCAACTTGAGCATGGCATCGACACGCTTGTTGGTCTCGGCGGCGCCGAGCTTGCGGATGGCCAGGGGGAAGGCGATGTTGTCGCGCACCGTAAGGTGCGGGAACAGCGAGTAACGCTGGAATACCATGCCGATATCACGCTTGTGCGGCGGCACCTGCACCAACGAGCGGCCTTCGACCAGGATCTCGCCGCTGCTGGGCGTCTCGAAACCGGCGAGCATCGACAGGGTGGTGGACTTGCCCGAGCCGCTGGAACCGAGGAAGGTGAGGAATTCGCCATCCTGGATGTCCAGGTCGAGGTTGTCCACGGCGGTGAAATCGCCGTAGTGCTTGTTCAGGCCACGCAGGCTGACCAGGGTCTTGTCGCGGGCGTTGTCTTTGATCACGGCACTCATTGTTGTTGTCTCCGGGCACTCAGGCGTTGACTTCGGTGCGCCGGCGCAGTGCGGCGGCAATGAACATGACCAGCAGCGACAGGCCGATCAGCAGCGTCGAGGCGACGGCGATCACCGGGCTGAGGTCCTGGCGCAAAGTGGTCCACATCTTGACCGGCAGGGTCTGCAGGTCGGGGCTGGCCATCATCACGCTGAGCACCACTTCGTCCCAGGAGACGAGGAAAGCGAACAGGCCGCCGGCGATCATCCCTGGACGAATCGCCGGGAAGGTCACCTTGCGGATCGCCTGCAGGCGCGAGGCTCCGCAGATGACCGCGGCATCCTCGATCGACTGGTCGAACAGCTTCAGCGAGTTGATGATCGAAATGATGGTGAAGGGCAGGGCGACGATGACATGGCTGACCACGAATGCGAACAGCGTGCCGGTGTAGCCCAGCTTGAGAAACAGTGCGTAGACCGCTACGGCGATGATCACCAGCGGCACGATCATCGGCATGGTGAACAGCCCATAGAGCAGCTCGCGGCCAGGGAAACGACCACGCACCAGGGCGAAGGCGGTGGGCAGGCCTAGCAGCACCGCGGCGATGGTGGTCAGCACGGCGACCTTGAGGCTGGCCAGGGCCGCCTCCATCCACTCGGGGTTGGAGAAGAACTGGCCGTACCACTTCAGGGTCCAGCCCGGTGGTGGGAACACCAACCATTGGGAGGAGCCGAACGACAACAGGATGATGAACACCACCGGCAGCAGCAGGAAGGCCGCGATGACGCCAGTGGTCAGATACAGGCCCGTGCGTAACGGGCGGCCCATGGCATTGGGGGACAGGAGCATGGCGGTTTACCTCGCGTTGCCGACCGGGGATTCCGGCTGCAGCTTCAGGTACAGGTAGAAGAGCACCAGGGTGATCAGCACCAGCAGTGCGGCGGCGGCGCTGGCCAGGCCCCAATTGAGGAACGACTGCACCTGTTGGATGATGAATTCCGGCAGCATCATGTTCTGTGCCCCTCCGAGCAGGGCGGGGGTGACGTAGTAACCCAGCGACATGACGAACACCATCAGTGCGCCGGAGAACAGCCCCGAGCGGCACAGTGGCAGGAACACCTTCCAGAAGTTGGTCCAGGGGCTGGCGCCACAGATCGAGCCCGCCTGCAGCACCATCGGGTCGATGGCGTGCATGGTCGCCTGCAGCGGCAGGACGATGAACGGGATCATGATGTAGCTCATGCCGATCACCACGCCAGTCAGGTTGTGCACCAGCTCCAGTGGGGTATCGATGATGCCCAACGCCATCAACGCCTTGTTGATCACCCCCGAGCCTTGCAGCAACACCAGCCACGAGTAGGTGCGAGCCAGCAAGCTGGTCCACATCGACAGCAGCACGATGTTCAGCAACCAGCGGCCCCAGCCCTTGGGCACCAGGGTGATCGCCCAGGCCAGCGGAAAGCCCAACAGCACACTGATCAGGGTGACCAGGCCAGCCACCGAGAAGGTGTTGAACAGCACGCGTGCATAGGCAGAGTTGGCGAACAACTGTTCGTAGTTACCCAGACCTGGGACTGGCTCCAGGACCCCGCGCAGCAGCAGACCGATCAACGGGGCGAAGAAGAACAGCCCGAGGAACAGCAAGGCTGGAAGCAGGTTGCGGCTGCCTTTCCAGCGCTGGCCCAGGCCGGGGCGGCGCGCAGCCTCCCCAGGGGCGCCGGTGCCCGTGGGGGCACCTTGGGCGTTGTGCAGGGCGTTGACGGCGACTTTCATTTGACCAACCACTCATTCCAGCGTGCGGCGATGGCCTGACCGTTCTTGGCCCAGTAGGCGAAGTCCAGCGTTACCTGGTCTTGGGCGTAGGCGGTAGGCAGATTCGGTGCCAGGTCTTTGTCCAGCTTGGCCACGCTGTCGACGTTGACCGGGGCATAGGCGGTCAGATTGGCGAACTCGGCCTGGCCCTCGGCACCGCTGGCGGTGGCCAGGAACTTCATGGCCGCGTCCTTGTTTTTGGCACCTTTGGGGATGACCAGGAAATCGGCCATGACCAGGTTCTGCTTCCAGCTCACGCCCACCGGTGCACCATCTTTTTGCAGCGCATAGACCCGACCGTTCCAGAACTGACCGAGCGAGGCTTCACCGGAGGCCAGCAGTTGCTGGGACTGGGCACCGCCGCCCCACCAGACGATGTCCTGCTTGATGGTGTCGAGCTTCTTGAAGGCGCGGTCCAGGTCGAGCGGGTACAGCTTGTCGGGCGCTACGCCATCGGCCAGCAGGGCCAGTTCCAGCACGCCGGGGCTGGGCCATTTGTACAGGGCGCGTTTGCCGGGATAGGTCTTGGTGTCGAACAGCGCGGTCCAGTCGACGGGCTTGTTGGCACCGAGCTTGCCTTCGTTGTAGCCGAGCACGAAGGAGAAGAAGAACGAACCGACGCCATGGTCGGAGACGAAGCGCGGGTCGATCTTGTCGCGTTGGATGGTGTTGAAGTCCAGGGGTTCGAGCAGGCCTTCGCTGGCGGCGCGCAGGGCGAAATCGGCCTCGACATCGACCACGTCCCACTGGACATTGCCGCTTTCGACCATGGCCTTGAGCTTGCCATAGTCGGTCGGACCATCCTGGACGACCTTGATGTTGGTCGATTGGGTGAAGGGAGCGGCCCAAGCTTCTTTTTGGGCGTCCTGGGTGGTGCCGCCCCAGCTGACGAAGTTGAGGCTGTCGGCGGCCTGGGTGGCCTGACAAGCCAGGGTCAGCAGGCTGGCGGACAGCACTGCGGTTACACGTTTGCTCAACAGCATGGTTACGCCCTCGTTACTTTTGTTATTCGAGGCGGGGCTATTCATCTTGCGCCCGCCAACTGTGTTCGGGGAGCAGCTTTTACAAAGTGTTCTCGGCCGTTTGTGATTGTAGGTGCCGGCCTGCAGTTTTAAGGTCTACGGGATATCATATTATGGTATTCCAAACTTTTCGCAAGAGGGATGAGGCTACCGGCCATCACTCCGACCTAAGCGCAAGCTACAAGTCTCAAGCTGCAAGCAAAGCGGATCGCGTGTTTATGCAGATCCGCTTTCCTCTTGAGGCTTTCAGCTTGAAGCTTGTGGCTCGAACGGAATGCTCTGCACCACCTCCAGTTCATACCCCGCCAGGCCTGCGTATTTCAGCGGCGGGCCGAGGTGGCGCAGCTTGCCCACGCCCAAGTCCTGGAGAATCTGCGCCCCAGTACCGACCTCCGAATACACCTTCGATTGCCCACGCTGGTAGGGACGTACTGGCTGGGTCAACTGCGGTACCCGTTCCAGCAGGGCCTGGGACGACTCGTGATTGGCCAGGATCACCACCACGCCTGCGCCTTCCTCAGCCACCTTCTGCAAGGCCGCCCACAAGGTCCAGTTGGCCGGGCCGGCGTACTCGGCACCGACCAGGTCGCGCAGCGGGTCGATCACATGCACCCGCACCAGGGTCGGCTGCTCGCGGCGGATATCGCCCATCACCATGGCCATGTGCACCCCGCCTTCGATGTGGTCTTCGTAGGTGACCAGGCGGAAAGTGCCGTGGACGGTCGGCAGTTCGCGCTCGCCGATGCGCTTGATGGTCTGCTCGGTGCTCAGGCGGTAATGGATCAGGTCGGCAATGGTGCCGATCTTGATGCCGTGCTCGGCGGCGAAGACTTCCAGGTCCGGGCGACGGGCCATGGTGCCGTCATCGTTGAGCACTTCGACGATCACCGAGGCTGGGCTGAAGCCCGCCAGGCGCGCCAGGTCGCAACCCGCCTCGGTATGCCCCGCGCGGGTCAGTACCCCGCCTTCGCGGGCGCGCAGAGGGAAGATGTGCCCAGGCTGGACCAAGTCTTCAGGGCGGGCATTGGGTGCCATGGCGGCGGCCACGGTTCGGGCCCGGTCAGCGGCGGAGATACCGGTGGTGACGCCGCTGGCAGCTTCGATCGACACGGTGAAGGCGGTGCTGAACACGCTGCCGTTGGCGGGAACCATCTGTTCCAGGCCTAGCCGCTGGCAGTGGTCGTCGGTCAACGTCAGACAGATCAACCCGCGTGCCTGTCGGGCCATGAAATTGATAGCCTGGGCGTCGCAGCGCTCGGCAGCGATCAACAGGTCGCCTTCGTTTTCCCGATCCTCGTCGTCCACCAGCAGCACCATCTTGCCTTGCCGGTAGTCCTCGAGAAGTTCTTCGATACTGTTGAATGCCATGCTGCACGCTCACTGTGGTGGTGTGATTTTTATGGTATACCATCATACACAAATATCAGAAACCAAGGAGACCAGCCGATGAAAGCCTATTGGATCGCCCATGTCGACGTGACCGACACCGAACAGTACCTGCAATACACCCAGCGAGCGCCCGCGGCGTTCCAGGCTTTCGGCGGTCGTTTTCTGGCGCGGGGGGGGCTTAGCGAAGCGATGGAAGGGCGGCCAACGCCGCAGCGTAGTGTGGTGATCGAATTCGATTCGTATGATCAGGCCGTGGCGTGCTACCACTCAGCCTTGTATCAGGAGGCGTGCAGCCATCGCCAGGGCGTGGCGAAGGCGGAGGTGATCATCGTCGAGGGCTGCAAGCCCTGAGGTGGTGGTTGACTGCGGTATCGTCGGTCAGCCGGCGATACCGCAGTTGCTGCCAGACTTGCAGATCAGGGCATCCCTGGCAGCTCGTGGGGACGCAGGTCGAAGACCAGTACCTCGGCGTCCACGCCAGCGGTGAGTTCCAGCACCTGCTCTTGTCGGATGCGGACGCCATCGCCTTCGTTCAGTCGGTGGCCATTCACATCGATGCTGCCCCGAGCCACGTGCACATAGGCATGGCGATTTTTCGGCAAGTGCAGCCTGGCCTGTTCGGGGCCATCGAACAATCCGGCATACACCCGGGCGTTCTGCCGCACCTGCAAGGAACCTTCGGCGCCGTCCGGCGAAATGATCAGGCGCAACTTTCCGCGTTTGTCGGCGGCACTGAAGTGCTGTTGCTGGTAGCGCGGTGTTGCACCACTGACGTTGGGCACGATCCAGATTTGCAGGAAGTGCACCGGCTGCGTCTGGCTGTGGTTGAACTCGCTGTGCGCCACGCCATGGCCTGCGCTCATCAACTGCACATCGCCGGGGCGGATCACCGAACCAGTGCCCAAGGTGTCCTTGTGCTCCAGTGCACCTTCAAGGACATAGGAGAAGATCTCCATATCCCGGTGCGGGTGTTCGCCAAAGCCCTTGCCGGCGATGACGCGATCGTCATTGATCACCAGCAGGTCGGAGAAGCCTTGCTCCTCTGGGTTGCGGTAATGACCGAAGGAGAATGTGTGGAAAGACTTGAGCCAGCCATGGAAGGCCAGGCCACGGTCTTGTGCGTTACGGACGGTGAGCATGAGCGATCTCCGATGCGGGCAGGGCCGTTCGGCCCTGCCATTGGATGATTGAGGGTTATTGCAAGTGCACCTTCAATTCGGCAGCCGCCTGACGCATCGCCGCCTTCACCGCCGGAACCTGGCTCAACGGGTTGAGCAAGCCATAGTCGTGAATCATCCCGTTGTAACGCACCGAGGTCACCGTTACACCGGCTGCATCGAGCTTGCGTGCATAGGCCTCGCCCTCATCGCGCAGCACATCGAACTCGGCCGTTTGCACCAGCGCCGGCGGCAGGCCCTTGAGCTGTTCGCTGCTCGCCCGCAGCGGCGAGGCGTAGATCTGTGCCCGGGCCTTGGCATCGGTGGTGTAGTTGTCCCAGAACCACTTCATCATCCCGGTCGTCAGGAAATGACCTTCGGCAAATTGCTTGTAGGAGGCCGTCTCGAAGCTGGCATCGGTCACCGGCCACAGCAGCAGTTGGAAGCGCAGAGCAGGAGTGCCGGCCTCTTTGGCCTTGAGTGCGACCACTGCCGCCATGTTGCCACCGACGCTGTTACCCGCCACGGCCAGGCGCTTGCCGTCCACGCCGATCTCCTTGCCGTGCTCGGCGACCCACTGGGTGGCGGCGTAAGCCTGGTTGATGGCGGTGGGGTAGTGCGCTTCGGGCGAAGGCGTGTAGTCCACATAGACCGCCGCTGCGCCGGAACCGACCACAAGGTCGCGAATCAGTCGTTGGTGGGTCGGGAAGTCGCCCAGTACCCAGCCGCCGCCGTGGAAGAACATGAAGCCTTTGACCTTGGCCGGGCGTACCACTTGCAGCTTGATCGACTCGCCCTTGACCTGGATGACGCGTTCCTTCACCTCGATGCCGGACAGGTCGACCTTCACCGAGGCCTGGGCACCGGTCAGCACGGCGCGAGCGTCTTTCGCGCTGAGTTGTTCGAGTGGCTTGCCGCCGCCTTGTTCCAGAGCTTCGAGGAAGGCCTGGGTGTGCTGCTCGACGCCAGGGCTGCCAGCGGCGAAGGCGTTGGAGATGGACAGTGCGAGCACGCTGGCGGTGAGGGCTTTGTGGACAGTGTTCATGAGCGAATCCTTTTCTATGCAAGTGGTGGAGTGGGCGTCTTGCCTGGCCTTGGGGCCATCGCTGCGACCTGTGCGTAGATTAGGGAGATGCATTGACGGGAAAAAGCCGTTATAAAGCGTTTAACTGTCACTGTGAGCGAGACAATGAACCCCTACGAAGACATGCGCATTTTCGCCCAGGTCATGGAAGCCGGCAGCTTCACTTCTGCCGCCGACCGCCTCGGCATGTCCAAGCAATCCGTCAGCCGGCGCCTGATGCAACTCGAGGAGCGCCTTGGCGTGCGCCTGCTCAACCGCTCCACCCGGCGTCTGGATGCCACGCCGCTGGGCCAGCACTATTACCAGTCGGCGTTGCGTCTTCTGGGTGAGGTGCAACAGGTCGAGCACGATATCAGCGGCCAGACCCAGGCTTTGCGTGGCACCCTGCGGCTGAGCGCGCCGCTGTCGTTCGCCATGGCGCACCTGAGCTGCCTGCTGACCGAGTTCCTGCGGCTGCACCCGCAGGTGGATGTGGAGGTGGACCTCAGCGATCGTGCCGTGGACCTGATCGGCGAGGGCTATGACCTGGCGCTGCGTATTGGCGCGCTGGAGGACTCCAGCCTGATCGCCCGGCGCATCGCCAATGTCGAGCGGGTGTATTGCGCAAGCCCTGGGTATCTCGAAGCGCGGGGTGTGCCGAGCTGCCCTGAGCAGCTGACCGAGCACGATTGCCTGCCTTATGGGCATTCACGGCAGGTGCAGTGGCAGTTCAGGCAGGGTGGCAAGGTTCAGTCGATTCAGGTCACCGGGCGCATGCGCGCGAACAACGGCGAGATGCTACGGGACGCGGCGGTTGCCGGGATGGGGGTGACCTACCTGCCGACATTCATCGTCGGCAAGGCGTTGGCGGAGGGGCGGCTGGTCCCGGTGCTGGCGGAGTGGGCTCCCGCGGCGCTGCAGTTGTCGGCGGTTTATCCGCAGCATCGGCAGGTGGCGCGGCCGGTGCAGGGGTTCGTCGAATTCTTGCGTGAGCGCTTGGCCCAACTTTGATGATGTGATCTAGGGTCTCTTCGCGGGCTTGTCGGGGCGCCGAACCGCCGCGAAGAGGCCAGTACAGATCAACAGGTCAATTCATCGACCCCCACCCATCCCCCCTCGAACTCCTCCATCGCATCGAGCATCGCATCACGGAAGTACGCCAGCGAAGCGCGGTCGAACAGCAGGTACAACGCAGGCCACGCCTCGCTCCCGACATTCACCACGATCACGTTGATCCGCGCCGCCGACGTCTGCGCCACGGCCCCCACAGGGAAGGCTTGATCGCGGAGGTCGACACCGCATAACTTGGCCATCACCGCACTGCACTGCTGCCCGGACAACTGCAGCCAGGCATGGCTGTCCTGACGTGGCAGCAGGTAGTTGCGCGAGGCATCCTGCACCCACTGCGCCTCCTCGGCGGCTATCGCTGCGCCCAGGTCGGCCAGACTGCCGAGCAGCAGGTACTCGCTGGCTGACAGGCGCGCCACCCAGGCACCGTCGTCCTGGCGCAAGGCCTGGTTCGGCTGCGCAGGCAGGCGGTAACCCCGCTGTTGCAGGTAGGCGGCACTGTCGCCTCCGCGAAAACCGACCCGCGCCAGCTCGCTCAGGTCGCTCAGCGCGCAGCTCTGCAACCGCTCTGTACACGGGCTGCGGGTGGGTAAGGCTTCGGCTTTCAGGCGGTTCATGCTATGCGCTCCTGGCGTGAGTTGTCGGGGTCGAAGAACGGCAGTTGCACCACTTTGGCGCTGACCATCGCGCCGCCTTCCACGCGGATCGGGATGTGCATGCCGGGGGTCGCCTGGTGGGCGCCAGCATAGGCCAGACCGATGATCTGCCCCAGGGTCTGCGAGTATTCGCAGGAGGTGACGTTGCCGGAGATATCCGCACCGTCCAGGACCAGATGGCCTTCCAGGGGCTGCGCGCTGCCTTTGGGCAAGGTGAAGCCGACCAGCTTGCGCTTGAGGGGTTGCGCTTCGAGGATCTCGATGGAGCGCTTGCCGACGAAGAACGGCTTCTTGCGACCGATGGCCCACTGCGTGTCGATTTCCGCCGGGTGGGTCATGCCGTCGGTGTCCTGGCCGATGATCACGTGGCCCTTTTCCAGGCGCAGCAGGCGTTGGGTCTCGACCCCGAACGGGCGGATGCCCAGCTCGGCGCCCGCTTGCATCAGCGCATCCCACAGGCGCTCGGCATGGCGTGCCGGCACGTGCACCTCATAGCCCAGTTCACCGACGAAGCCGACCCGCAGGATCCGCGCCGTAATACCTGCCACAGTGCCCAGGCGCACGCCCAGGTAGGGGAAGGCTTCGGCTGACAGGTCGACGTCTTCGCACACCTTGGCCAGCACGCGCCGCGACAACGGTCCGGCGAGGTTAACGGCAGCCAGGGCGGCGGTGACGTTGGTGATGTCGACGTCCAGGCGCCACTGGGCATTCCACTTGAGCATCTGCTGGTAGAGACGATCGACGCCACTTGTAGTGGCGGTGACGTAGAAGTGCTGCTCCGCCAGGCGTGCGCAGACGCCGTCGTCGATCACCACCCCGTGCTCGTTGGTCATCAGCGCGTAACGGGTGCGACCGATAGCCAGTTTGGCGAAGCCGAAGGTGTACAGGCGCTCGAGCAGCTCGGCGGCATCGGGGCCACGTACGTCAAGGCCACCCAGGGTGGACACATCGATCAGGCCGACTTTTTCCCGCACATGGCGGGCCTCTTCCTGCATGCAGCGCTCGCGTTCGTCGGCAGCGCCATAGTAGGCCGGGCGCTGCCAGCTACCGGCGGGCATCATCTTCGCCCCGGCCTGCACATGGCGCTGGTGCATCGGCGTCTGCCGGTACGGGTCGAAGGCCCGTCCGGCGACATGCGCGAGCTTTTCCGCCTGGAATGGCGGGCGGGCCGTGGTCACGCCGGTTTCGCCGATGCTGCGGCCGGTAGCCTGGGCCACCAGTCGCGCGGTCGGCAGGGCTGAGTGGCGCCCCTGGGACGGACCCATGCCGACCGTGGAGAAGCGCTTGACCAGTTGCACGTCGCGGTAGCCACTGCGGGTGGCATTGACGATATCGCGAACCTGCAAGTCCTCGTCGAAGTCGACGAAGTCCTTGCCCTTGGGGTGAGGAAAGATCGGCCAGGGGAAGTTGACTCTGGCTTGTGCGCCAAGCGCCGGCACTTCGGCGGCTTGCAGGCCCAGGGCGGTCACTGCTTGCGCTGCCCCGCGGGCGGCATCGGCGAGGACGTTGTCGAGCTGGTGGTGGCCGTTCACGGAGCCTGCGATATCCAGCCCGGCGGGCAGACCGGCGAGAGTGAATTCGTCGCGGTTGACGTCATAGGCGAGCTTGCCGCCGGCCTGGCATGGCAGCTGGTACACCGGCATGTAGCCAGCCGACATGCATAACAGGTCACACGCCAGGCGCAGGCCGTGTTCAGCAACCTTGCCTTGGCCAGTGATAGTGCGGAGGTCGACGCCGGTGACATGGCCCGTGCCGGCTTCAGGCAGGGCTTCGTACACCGTGCTGCCCAGGTGCACAGGTATGCCGCGGCGCTTGAGCTCGCTGGTCAGTGCGCTGTCTGCGGGGGCGGCGCGCATGTCCACCAGGGCGGCGACCGCCACGCCCTGCTCCTGCAGGTCGAGGGCGGCCAGGTAGCCATCATCGTGACCCGTGAGGACCACCGCACGCTGGCCCGGTTTGACCGCGTACAGCTTCATCAAACGTTGGGCGGCGCTGATCAGCATTACCCCAGGCAGGTCGTTGTTGCGGAACACCACCGGCTGGTCGAACGAGCCAGAAGCTACTACGCAGCGTGTGGCGCGTACCTTGTACATGCGTTGGTGTTGGATCACTGGCAGGTAGTTGTCGGTGAACCATCCATTGCAGGTGGCTTCCAGCAAGACCTGGATATTCGGGTGGTCCTCGACCTCTGCCAGCAGTCGCTCGCGCAACTGTCCGGCGCGGGTGCCGGCGATGTCGAAGCGAGCGTAGGTGAGCGAGCCGCCGAGTACCGGCTGCTGTTCGATCAGCAGCACCTTGGCCCCCGCTTTGGCCGCATCCAGCGCAGCGCGCAGGCCAGCCGGGCCCGCACCGATCACCGCCACATCCACGAACAGATAGGCCTTGTCGTAGTACTGCGGCTGGAAGCCGAGGTCCAGCACGCCAAGACCGGCTTTCTTGCGTATCAGCGGCTCCCAGACCTTCCACATGCCCTTGGGCTTGTAGAAGGCGCGGTAATAGAAGCCAACCGGCATGAAGCGTGAGAACTTGCCCAGGTACGCATCGCGGTCATGCTGGAGGCTGCCGTTGAAGTTTTGCCCCTCGACCACAAGTCCATCATCGGCGGCCTGCATGTCGGCCAGCACGTTGGCTTCGTCGGGCAATTGCACCAGGGTGTTGGCGTCTTGCCCGGCCATGCTCAACGGGCCGCGCGGACGATGGTATTTGAACGAGCGAGACAGCAGCCAGCGGCCATTGCCGAGCAGGGCGCTGGCGATGCTGTCGCCGACGAAGCCCTGGCAAGGCTGGCCGTCGAAGGAAAACTGCAAGGGCCGCTGGCGGTCGATCAGCAGGCCCATGGGCGCGGGAAGGCGGTTAATGTGGTTCATCCAGCGATCTCCGGTGTGACGGCAGGGGCGAAGTCGACGCGCTGGTCGAACATTTCCTTGGGGTCGAAGGTTCGCAGCACCTGGTCGCTAACAGTGTGGCGCTCGGCCAGAAACCAGTAGCTGGAGGCGTTGTGCAGCCACCACTCGATGACGGTGCCGGCCAGGTTTTCGCTGTTGAACACATAATCGGCCCACTCGGCATCGCTGCAGGTGGCTGGGTCGGGCATGCGCTTGAGCTCGCCGCCATAGGTGAACTCGCTGATGTTGCGCGGGCCGTTCAAGGGGCAGGTCAGGATCTTCATCGTGCAGTCCTCTAGTGGCTGGCCGCGGTGGCGCCCATTTCGTTGACTTGCTGGAAGCGGCTGAAGCGCTCCAGGGCAAAGGGCGCGATCATGTCCGGCACCTTGCCGCCGCTGGCCACCAGTTCGGCCATGGTCTTGCCGCAGATGGGCGTGGCCTTGAAGCCCCAGGTGCCCCAGCCGGCGTCGAGGTAGTAATTGTCCACCGGGGACAGGCCCATGATCGGGCTGTAGTCCGGGGTCATGTCGGTAATGCCTGCCCACTGGCGCATCAGCTTGGCGTTGGCCATGAACGGGAACATTTCGATGGCGTGGGCCAACAGACTTTCCTTGAGGTCCAGGGTCGAGCGGGTGTTGTACAGCGGGTAGGGGTCGGAACCGCCACCGAAGACGATCTCGCCGCGGCTGGTCTGCTGCACATAGCAGTGCAGCGCCGAGGAACTGACCAATGGATCGAGAAACGGCTTGAATGGCTGGGTGACCATCGCCTGCAGCGGGTAGGTGTGGATCGGCGCGCGGATGCCGGCTTTGGCCATCAACAGTGAACTGGCGCCGGCCACTGCCTGCACCACGCAGCCGCATTGCACCGTGCCACGGTTGGTCTTGACCGCTTCGATACGGCCTCGGCGAATGACCAGGTCCTGCACTTCGGTGAGTTGGTGGATTTCCACGCCGCGCTTGGCTGCCTGCTTGGCGTAACCCCAGGCGACGGCGTCGTGGCGGGCGGTGGCGCCGTCGATGTGCCAGAGCCCGGCCAACACCGGCAGGTGGCCGGGGTCCAGGTTCAGGCTGGGTACCAGTTCGCGGATCTGCTGGCGATCGATCATCTCGGTGCGTCCGCCAAAGTGCTTGTTCACCTCGGCGCGCTGGCGGAAGGCGCGCACGGTGGCATCGGTGTGCGCCAGTGTCAGTTGGCCGCGCTCTGAATACATGATGTTGAAGTCGAATTCGTTGGACAGGTTCTGGAACATCCGCACCGATTCGGCATAGAAACGCACACCCTCGCTGGTGAGGTAGTTGGAGCGGATCACCGCCGTGTTGCGTGCGGTGTTACCGCCGCCCAGGTAGGATTTTTCCAGCACGGCGATGTTGCTCACGCCGTGGTACTTGGCCAGGTAGTAGGCGGTGGCCAGGCCATGGCCGCCACCGCCGATGATCACCACGTCATAGCGTGGCTTGAGTTCGCTCGGTGGCGGCAGGTCGACCTCCACCGGGTAGTCGGCGCTCAGGCCGTATTTCAGCAGGGCGAAAGGCATGGGGTGCGCTCCTGGCGGGTGGCCTGTTGCTGCAGGTCGAGGGCGATCAAGGTGTTCTTCATCAGATAAGCGATGGTCATCGGCCCCACGCCTCCGGGCACGGGGGTGATGGCCGCGACCTGAGGCAGGGCGGCCGTGAAATCGACGTCGCCGACCAGGCGGCTGTGGCCGCCTTCATCGATACGGTTGATACCGACGTCGATCACCACCGCCCCGGGCTTGAGCCAGTCGGCACCGATCAGGTGAGGTTTGCCGACCGCGGCCACCAGGATGTCCGCCTGACGGCACAGGGCCGCCAGGTCGCGACTGCGTGAGTGCACCACGGTCACCGTGCAGTCCGCTTGCAGCAGCAGCGCGGCCATGGGTTTGCCGACGATGTTCGAACGGCCCACCACCACGGCATGCTTGCCGCGCAGTTCGCCACAGGCTTCGCGCAGCAGGCGCATGCAGCCACTGGGCGTACAGGGAGTGAGTACATCGCGGCCTTGGGCGAGGCCGCCGACGTTCTCGCTGTGGAAGCCGTCCACGTCCTTGAGCGGGTCTATTGCCTGGAGAACACGGTGCTCGTCGATGTGTGCCGGCAGCGGCAGTTGCACGAGGATGCCGTTGACGGCCGGATCGCGGTTGAGCCGGTCGATGAGGGTCAGCAGCTCTGCCTGGGTGGTGTCGCCCGGCAAGCGATGTTGCAGTGAGCGAATGCCAACCTCTTCGGCGCGCAGCACTTTATTACGTACATAGACCTGACTGGCCGCGTCCATGCCCACCAGGACAACCGCCAGGCCCGGCTGCACATCACGCTGGCGCAGGGCCTGGACCTGTTCGCGAACCTCGGCCAGCACCCGTGTCGCGGTGGCCTTGCCATCGATCAGCTTGATGTTGGGGGAGGCGCTCATTTGAAGATCACCGTGCGGTCGTGGTTGAGGAATACCCGATGCTCGAGGTGGTATTTCACGGCGCGGGACAGGGCGATGGTTTCGGTGTCGCGGCCGATCGCCACCAGATCGTCTGGAGCGTAGGCATGGTCCACGCGTTGCACTTCCTGCTCGATGATCGGGCCTTCGTCGAGATCGCTGGTGACATAGTGCGCAGTGGCACCGATCAGCTTCACCCCACGCTGGTAAGCCTGATGGTAGGGCTTGGCACCCTTGAAGCCCGGCAGGAACGAGTGGTGGATGTTGATCGCCCGGCCCGACAACTGCCGGCACAGGTCGTCGGAGAGGATCTGCATGTAGCGCGCCAGCACCACCAGCTCGGTAGCGGTCTCCTCGACGATGCGCATCAGCGCCGCTTCCTGTTCGGCCTTGGTCTCCTTGGTCACTGGCAGATAGACGAAGCGAATGCCCTGGCGCTCCGCCATCGGTCGCAGGTCGAGGTGGTTGGACACCACGGCGGTGATCTGCATGTCCAGCTCGCCTTTGGCGTGGCGGTAGAGCAGGTCGGACAGGCAGTGGTCGAACTTGCTGACCATCAGCAGTACGCGCATGGGGCGGGCACTGCTGTGCAGGCTCCAATCCATGTCGAAGCGCTGGGCGACGTCGGCGAAACCGGCTTGCAGTTGCGGGGTGTCGCCCGTGCAGCCGGTGTTGTAGCGGAACACGGCGCGCATGAAGAAGCGGCCATTGTCCTCGTCGTCGAACTGCGCCATTTCGCTGATGTAGCAACCTTGCTCGGCCAGGTAGGTGGTCACTGCAGCGACGATGCCGGACACAGCCGGGCAACTGACGCGCAGGATGAAGTGGTCGGGAGCGGGATGCATGTCGGGGCCTCGTGGTGAAGTGGGGCAGGTCGGCACAAGGGCAAAAGATGTCGCGGGCGGCGAACGATGTTTCTTTATAGGAATATTAATTTCTCTTGAGCGATTTATAGGCGATCACGGGGTGAATGGTCCAGAGGTTTGTGAAATTTTTTATCCTGGTAGGAATATTGGTGGAAGAGCAGGGCGCTGCTTTCGTGGTGGTTGTCGCTTGCGACTTGCCGAGCCCTGGCCGCTACAGGCTATGCTTGGCCAATGAATACACCACTTCCATGGCGCCAGCCCTGCCCGCCGGGGGCGTGCGATTGCGGTCGGGAAAATCTGGCCGAACAGCCGTCCTCGGCCCAGCGCATCCTCCTGCTGACCCGTCAGGAAGAAAAGCGCCTGCTCGAGCGCCTGGAGAACCTCAAGGACCTGGAAGACTTGCAGCGCCTGCAGGTGCGAATGTTCGAGAACCTCGGCATCCGTGTGCATATCTCGCCCGGTTTCAACGAGGTGCGCACCATGCGTGGCATCGTCATCGAGCTCGAAGCCCTGCCAGGTTTGTGTCGCAAGACCCGGCAATCGATCCCGGCGGCCATCCGTCGTGGGCTGGAGCGCAATCCACAAGTCGCCTATCGCCTGCTCGACGCCCATGACCTGCTGCGCGATGCCTGAATGCTGAAGGCATCGGCCTAATTTTCCTGAAGCCGGCTACGTCTATTTGGGGCCCTGCGCCAAGTGGGGCCAGAGACGTTCAGACCAGGAGAAAGACAGGCCATGACAGGTGGTACCGACCAGGCAGCAGACAATAGCCGAAGCCGCAGCCCAGTGAACACGCTGAACCTGTTGTGCCTGCCCTATTCCGGCGCCAGCGCCATGGTCTACAGCCGCTGGCGCCGCAAGCTTCCGGCCTGGTTGCATGTGCATCCGGTGGAACTGCCGGGGCGTGGCGTACGCATGGGCGAGCCACTGCACACCGACATGCAGGGGCTGGCCCGGCAGCTGGCGGGCGAGCAGCGCCTGGCCGCCAGCACGCCCTACGCCTTGCTAGGCCATAGCCTGGGCGCGTTGCTGGCCTTCGAGCTGGCCCACGAGCTGCAGGCACTGGGTTGCCTGGCTCCGCGAGCGCTGTTTGCCTGCGGGACGGCAGCGCCGACTCGGCGGGAGGACTATGCGGGTCGGAACTGGTGTGAGGCGAAGTCCGACGAGCAGTTGATCGATGAACTGCGTGAGCTCAACGGCACGCCGGAAGCCGTACTGGCCAATGCCGAGCTGATGGCGCTGACGCTGCCCGTCTTGCGTGCCGACTTCCTCCTCTGTGGCCGTTACAGCTACCGGCAGCGCTCCCCCCTGGGCTGCCCGCTGCACGTGCTTGGTGGCGCGGCGGACCAGGCCAGCGAAGCGCAGTTGCTGGCTTGGGGCGAGGAAACTGCGGGTGAATTCTCGCTGCAGTGGTTTCCCGGCGGGCACTTTTTCATCCACGAACACGAAGACCGCGTGCTCGCCACGCTGACCGATGTCCTGGAGCCCCTGCGCCGGAGTGCCTGATTGACGTCACTGCCTGCGTGGGGGACGCTATGCCTTTTCCCAGGCAAGGGGCAGGCAATGCTGATCGATCCACACAAGGCTACGTTGTTGGCCGTCGACCTTCAGGAGAAACTCATCGGCGCCATGAGTGACCCAGCCGGTACCCGTGCCCGCGCGCGTTGGCTGTTGTCTGCCTGTAGCGAGCTGAAGTTGCCGATCGTGATGTCCGGGCACCCCAAGGGGCTCAAGACCTATCTCGCCGGTGAGCAGCCCTGAACGGCCGGCTGTTGGCGTTCGGCCTGGCTGGCCTGGCGCTGTTGCAAGGTTGTGCCGGGCGTCAGGCGGCAGAGCCCGAGGCCGATCCGACCAAGGTGCGTGCCCAGCTGATGCGCCTGTTGCCGGCCCAGGCCAAGGACCGGGCAGGTTGGGCCAGGGATATCCAGGTCGCGTTCAGCGCCCAGCGCATCGCGCCGAGCAAGAGCAACCTGTGCGCGGTGTTGGCGGTCACGGAGCAGGAGTCGACCTTCAGCGCCGACCCTCAGGTCCCGAACCTGGGTCGCATTGCCCGGGATGAAATCGATCGGCGCGCCGCACGCTTGCATATTCCGCGCATGCTGGTCGATGGTGCGTTGAACACCTCCTCGAGCAACGGCCAGAGCTATCAGCAGCGCTTGTTGGCGGTGCGCAGCGAGAAGCAGCTCAGTGCCCTGTACGATGAATTCATCGCCCAGTTGCCCTTGGGCAAGACCCTGCTCGGCGGCCTCAATCCGGTGCACACCGGTGGGCCGATGCAGGTGAGCATCGACTTCGCCGAGAAACATGCGCAGGACTATCCGTACACCTACAACGGCACCCTGCGCCAGGAAGTGTTCACTCGGCGCGGCGGCATGTACTTCGGTATCGCGCATTTACTGGGCTATCCGGCGAACTACGATCGCCAGCTCTATCGCTTCGCCGACTTCAACGCCGGTTGGTACGCCAGCCGCAATGCCGCATTTCAAGCGGCC
This sequence comes from Pseudomonas sp. HD6422, assembly GCF_025377065.1. NCBI lineage: Bacteria > Pseudomonadati > Pseudomonadota > Gammaproteobacteria > Pseudomonadales > Pseudomonadaceae > Pseudomonas > Pseudomonas sp. HD6422. Next base: position 23,935 of record NZ_JAHWIW010000043.1, read on the forward strand.
TTGGCCAAGGTCAGCGGTGCCGATCTGGCGCTGGACGGCGACCTGATAGCACCGGGGGCGATCCTGCCGGGTAACACCGAGCGGGCAGCCCGTACCTTGGGGGCCAAGTTGGGTCTGCGCAATCCGCAGATTCGTGCTCAGCTCGAACAAGGTGACAGCCTGGGCTTCGAAGACAGCAAGCTGTACAGCGGCGTCTTCGCCCTGGCTGAGGGGCGCGCCGGCAAGCCATTGCCTAGGGCGGTATTGCCCGGAATCGAGCTGCAGAGCCCGAAGATCACCCGCAAGCTGACCACGGCGTGGTTCGCCAGACGGGTGGATGAGCGCTATCAGCGGTGCATGGAGCGCTAGAGGCAGGAACCGACGAACACGATTGACCCTGACAATCCGCCGGCCCGATATTCGGTATCGTCTCGCAAGGCGCAAGCCGACAGGGCGCGCACCAGACGCCCTGCCGGCTTGGAAGAGGCGGAGGGCGATCAGGCGCTGGTCAGAGCGACCGTCGGTTGGCTGCGGCCATGGTGGCGGGCCAGGTCGTGGTATAGCGCTTGGCTGATTTCCGCAGCGCGCGATGGCAGCACCGACAGCAGGGTATCGCTCAGGCCATGACTGCTCTCACAGAAGCCTTGCAGGTACACCGAGGCGTGCAGGTCTTCGCTGGCCAACACCCGATAGTTGCGATCGACGCTGAAGTCCTCGAGGTAGCCGGCCAGGGGTGCCAGCAGGTCCCGGTGCGAGCGACGCTCGTAGCCGGTAGCGAGGATGACGGCATCGTAGCGGTGGGTCTGCTGTTGGCCGGTGGCCAGGTCGCGCAAGGTCAGTTCGATGCCATCGCGGGTTGCGACCACCGCTTCGACCTGGCGGCGGCACAGCACATTGTGGCGGAACTGGTGGGCGACCTTCTGGCGGTAGAGGATGCCGTAGATGCGCTCGATCAGGTCGAGATCGACCACCGAATAGTTGGTGTTGTGGTACTCGCCGAGCAGCTTGCTGCGCTGGTCGGCCGGTTCGTTGTAGACCAGGTCGGTGTAGTCGGGCGAGAAGATCTCATTGACGAACGGGCTGTCGTCAGCCGGTTTCAGGGCCGAGCCGCGTAGCACCATGTCGACCTTTACCGAAGGGTAGCTGTCGTTCAAGTCGATGAACGCTTCGGCCGCGCTCTGGCCGGAGCCGATGACTGCGATACGCATGGGTTTGCCCTCGGTGCAGGGCAGTTTGCTGAGGCTGCTGAGGTACTGGGAGTGGTGGAATACCCGGGGATCGTCCTTGAATGCCCCGAATTTCTCGGGAATCTTTGGCGTGCCACCGCTGCCTACCACCACCGAGCGGGTGCGTCGACTGTATTCACGTCCCTGCTGGTCACGCGATACCAGGCGCAGGTGCTCGACCCGTCCGCCCTGGAGCTCCGGCTCGATGCGCAACACTTCCTCACCGTAAACCGCCTGGGTCGCGAAGTGCTCGGCGGCCCAGCGCAGGTAGTCGTTGTACTCGAGGCGGCACGGATAGAAGGTGCCCAGGTTGATGAAGTCGGCCAGGCGTTGCTTCTGATGCAGGTAGTTGACGAAGCTGTAAGGGCTGGTGGGGTTGCGCAACGAAACCAGGTCCTTGAGGAAGGAGATCTGAAGCTCGCTCTGGGTGGCCAGGGTCTCGCCGTGCCAGCGGTAATCCTTCTGCTTGTCGATGAACAGGGCGTCGAGGGCATGACCCTGGCTCTGGGCAAGCTCTTCCAGGGCGATGGCCAGCGCCAGGTTGGAAGGGCCGAAGCCCACGCCGATCAGGTCTTTGATTGTTTCCGGGTTTGAAGACTGGCTCATGGCTGCGATTCCATAAAAGTCGAATGTGGACGCCCGCCGGGGAGGCGCCGGCTCCTGCGCAAGTACATTTGTTCAAACGAGCCAGGTAGTGGGGAATTTACCGGGGGGGGTTGCAGCGAGGTCGCGGCCGAGGCTAAAGAGTTGCGTCGCGTGGCCGATAAGCAGGACAGCTCAAGAACCCCCATGGACGCGTTTCAGGCAGGAATCAAAATGGTAGGAATCAGTTCGGTCACGATCAGCACGGCAGCCAGCCAGGCACAGGTCACCAGCACCGATGTGGCGGCCAGTGAGGGCACCGAAGACAGCGCGGGCTCTGTTCAGGCTGGCACCTCCGGCAGCCAGGCGGCCAGTCAGGCGCAAGGGGCGGGCGGCGCGGCGGGCAGTGGTGCCAGCAGCAGCGACAGCAGCGCCTCCTCGGCCATCAACGAGCTGAAGGAAATGATCAAGGAGTTGCAGAAACAGCTGGCCGAGCAGCAGAAGGAATTGGCTGCGTTGCAAGCCAAACACATGGACGAGTCGGCAAAAGCGGCGGCAGTGAGTGCCAAGCAGGCCAGCATCGCCACCCTCAGCGGTCAGATCCAGGCCGCGACGGCGCAGTTGCTGGAATTGCTGACCGCCGAAGGCGGCAGCGCCACCGGTAGCATCGTCAGTACCCAGGCCTGAGGGCCGTGCCAGGCCCCCAGGTCGTCGGGGAGCGGTGCGCTTACTCCGAAGCCAGGCGGGCCTTGTTCTGGCGGTCCGATTTGTATTGCATCGCCACGGCCGGGGCCGGCTTGGCCGAGCCGGTTTCCAGCCACTGGCGCATGCGGCTGGCGTCGGCGAAGTGAGTGTACTTGCCGTAGGCGTCGAGGATCACCATGGCCACCGGGCGGTTGTCCATCCTGGTCAGTAGCACCAGGCAGTGGCCGGCTTCGTTGGTGAAGCCGGTCTTGGTCAACTTGATGTCCCAGTTGCTCTTGTTGACCAGGTGGTCGGTGTTACGAAAACCCAAGGTGTAGTTGGGCTTGCGGAATGCCACGGTCTTTTCCCGGGTGGTGGACAAGGTGCTCAGCATCGGATACTTGCGCGAGGCCAGCAGCAGCTTGGCAAGGTCGCGGGCGGTGGAAACGTTCTGCGTCGACAGGCCGGTCGGTTCGACATAGCGCGTGTGGCTCATGCCCAAGGCGCGGGCTTTGGCGTTCATGGCCTTGATGAAAGCCGGGTAACCGCCGGGGTAGTGGTTGGCCAGTGTGTTGGCGGCGCGGTTCTCCGACGACATCAGGGTGATCAGCAAGGTCTCGTGGCGATCGAGCTGGCTGCCCAGCCGCACCCGCGAATACACCCCCTTCATCTCGGGGTTGCCGGCGATGGTCATGGTGAGCATTTCGTCCATGGGCTGCTTGGCGTCCAGCACCACCATCGCCGTCATCAACTTGGTGACCGAGGCGATGGGTACCACGCGGTCGGCGTGGCTCGAATACAGTTCCTGGTTGGTGTTCAGGTCGATCAGCAGGGCGCTGCCGGAGGCCAGGTGCAACTTGGACGGGTCATTTTTCACCTGGGATGGGGGTTGTGCAGCAGCGGTCGACGGTAGGGTCGCGGTACCTGTGAGCAACAGCAGCAGGCTGAGGATGGACAGGGATGTTTTCACGTTGAGGCTCACTAAAAGTTGGTATGTCGTTGGCTGTGCAAGGGTTTTCCCCCTCGAAACCCGTGCATTCTGGAGTATGGCTCAACCTCTGTCGAATGCCTTATGACTAAAGGGCGCAAGGTGAAGGATATTTAATCCTGTACCAATTCTGTACCAATTAGCTGCTGCTCCAGCTTCGCCAATTCGGACCAATCGTTGGCCGAAGTAAGCCACTTTGCATAGGTGGAAAGAAGCACTTGCACCGAGTGCCCAAGCTGCCCTGCAATGAAGGCAGGATTCATCCCTGACATGAGACACATCGTGGCATAAGTGTGCCGACAGTTGTACTGGGGCCGATGCCTCAAGCTCAGCGCTTTCATCGCGTGGCCGAAGTGGTTGGCCGGCGTTTCCGGCACGGTCATATGCGGCGAGGCGCCGGACGGCTGGAAGATAAAAGGCGAGGTCGTCGAGACGCGCCGCTTCTGCCGGGAACGGTAGTGCGCGATCTCCTTGGCCCGCTCAAGCGCCGCCAGGGCCCGGCTGTTCAGCATGACGGTTCGGGTGTACTTGGTCTTGGTGCGCTCGATGACCTGTTTTTCAACTACGATCCGGCAGATGTGCGCCGTCTTCTTTTCCCAGTCGATCTCGTCCCAGCGCAGGGCCATGATTTCTCCGGTGCGCATCCCGGTGTAGAAGGCGAACTCGTAGAAGGCTGCGTAGACTTGGTGACACCGGGTCAAGTTGGCATACAGCCACTCAATTATCGAATCCGCCTCTTCCACAGTGAAGGGGTCTACCTGCTTCCTGCTCTTCTGTGGCAGCTTGATAGGATCCGCCGGGTTCTTATCGACTACCCCATCAAACACAGCCTGCTTGAAAAGCCGCTTCGCAATGGCAATTGCTGCGCGCTTTACGGTAGAGCTCTTCCACTCGGTCGCCGTGACCACCTTCCTCAAGTCCATGGTTGATATGCCCTTGATGGGGCGTACCGCCAGGTTGGGCATCCAGTAGTTATTCAACAACCCCTTGTAATTTACCCGCGTGTCATTCACCACTTCCAGGCTATCCAGCCAGCTTTGCGCGTATTCGCCGAACAGCAGTTCGTTGGTCCTGGTGATGTAGCCCGAGCTTGGGAAAAGCTCGGCGTACCGTTGTTCATCCAGTACGCCGTGCTTGGCCAGGCTGACTACCTGAGCGCGTAGATCGGCTGCCGCTTTGATCCCCTTGGCGGTCTGGGGATGCGCGAGTGTTTCGGATCGACGCTCACCGTTGACAGTAAAACGGATGCGGATTGATTTGCCGATGAACTCGACTCCAGTGGGTAGCCCCAGCTTCCTTCCAGCCACGCTTCGTATCTCCTGATGCTGTAAAAGATCCTGCCGTCGATTTTCTTCCAGACCCCCTCGGGGATCACGCCACGGCTTCGCTTTCCTTCCAGTGCGCGCTTGGTGGTGCCGATCAGCTCAGCCATCCGATCCTCGGGCACCTTGTCTTGCACCCAAGCAATGGGCGCCTGTTCTTCGTCTTTCATGGGTGGTCTCCACGCCGCCGGTGGCGGCAGGTTGTTGGTCAGGCCGACGGCACAGGCTCGACGATGTAGTAACTGGTGCACCGGCAGCGCGGACAGATCATGGTGCTGGCACCCTTTAGCCATTTGCAGGGAGCAAGAACGCGCTCGCTTTCCTTGTGCTGGTTGCGGCACCTGCTGCACTTCACGGTGTTATCGGACATAGGTCATCCTCGCCCGCGCATGTCGGCGGGCTCATGTGGTTTAATCGGGGTTCAATGGGAGGAACGATATGGCCAAGGAAACTAGAAAGCCGTGGGGCTATGCAGCAGTCACCCTGATACCAACTGGTATCGGGTTCGCTTTAAGTGGGCTGATGACAGAGCAGCCTGCATTCATCTACAGCGGCCTTGGCATGGCCATACCGGGTGTGTTGCTGGCTGCGACGCATTTCTGGTCGGCACGCCGGCGGGCTTGAGTAGTAGGGGAGGGGTTACTTCTTCTTAAGGTCGGCCTTGCGCTTGCGCTCGGCCCGGACGAATTCTTTGGACGTGCTGGCAAGTCCGCCAACCACGTCCTCTGGCATGAGAGCGTTGTTGCAGTGAGGGCAGAGAGGCGCCATGGTCGTGCTTCGCCATGCGTCGTCCATTGCCTTTGCGGCTCGACTGCGGAGCTGGAATTTCTCAGCCTGGGCCAGTTCATCTGCCCGGCGATTGAGCTTGCTTACCGCGCCGGCGTAGCGCTCGACAAGGAAGATGAAAGCATCGAACGCCTCTACCTCGGTCTCGCAATCGCTGCACCAGACGCGCCGCTCCTTCTCGTCGTAGACCATCTTCCGGTGGCGGCATGAGGTTCTTGGTCGACGGGTAAGGCCGCGCGCCACCCGGATGTCTTCGATCTGGACAATCTTCACGCCGAATGACCAGTCTTGCGGCTCGATAGGCGCGTCACTCATCGCGGCCCCCTGTAGATCAGGTAGGCCATGTAGGCTAGGGCGATCATGGCGCCACCTGCTTACTGTATCCGGCGTCGATCATCGCCTCGATCACCTGTCGGGAAACTGCCTCTGCGGGGATGTCACCCCGGAAAGACTCAAGCGTTCTTGCTATGGCCGTGTGAGCATTGCGGAGCTTGTGCAGGCGTTCATCAGCAGCGATTTGCTCTGGCGTTCTGATTGGGCGGAATCGTTCGATGGCCTTGTGTGGCAGTCGCTCCTCAACAAGAGGGCGGCCGTTCTGGTACGAGGGGCGGGTAAATACGATGCCCAGCTCAGTAACCGCGGTAATGGTCGCCTCGACCCAGCCGAGAACGTTGGCCTTAAACTCGCACTTTGTGCCAACTGCAGGTAGACCTTCACCATCCCAGCGCGCCGGCCGCGGCGTTATGTACTGGACCTGGCCACGCGTGAAGTTGTGCCGGTGATCGCCGGTCCCGCCGCCATAGGGGTAGGCGCGATCCTCGGCGCCGACCACGGCGTACTGGTCCATGTTGATCCACACCTCGGTGATGCCGTGATGGGCAACCAGGCCGTGGCCGTCTGCCCACTCAGGCGCCTTGCTCCAATCGATCTTGCTCACAGCTGATACCTCTCATCAATCCAGCGCCCAGGCGCCGTAGCGGGCGTAGGTTCGGGTTGGGTTTCGTGCGGGGAGAGCTGGCGCTCGTTGCCTGTATGGAATGCTTGAGACATAGCTTCGCCTCGCCGCCATTCGGCGGAACAGTTAGGATTGATGGAAAGAAGGCAGACCACGAAGGTCTACCACGCAAAAGCCTTGGAAAGGCTCAGACCTTGTTGTGCAAGCTGGATGAAAAGACCATGCCGGATATTGAAAAAAGATATCGCGCTTACAAATTGCTGCGGGAGCTGGACTCGCTCACTTCCACCACCATGAATCAGGTAGCTTACGGCCGCTTGGGAGGGCCAGCATGGCAAGCCGCATGCGAGGCGCACCGCGCTGCGTTCAACGCCTGGATCGAATTTGCTGATTCGCTTGCAGCCGAAGCGAAAGACAGAGACTGCGCTTCCAAATCCCAATAAAACTTATACAGAAGTGAAAGTCTGTATAAGTTTAATGCCGACTGTCGCTTCGCTAAATTTTCTGATCTACGTCACTTGAAGTTTTTTGTGTGCGATTTATTTTGACCCTCTAATGGATGAACAATAAAGATTGGAGGAGGGTCACATGCGAGTTCGTGGAAATGTGTTCTGGGATTGGGCAGACCCGCAGCTCCATCATCGTGCCCATGATGAAACACTGGACGACGGCACGCACATTGATGTTCAGGTCAGGCTTTCTAAGACAGGCCAAACGCAGATGTTCATTGGCGTGTACGCGCCTCAAGGTATGGCGTTGCACGAAGAGGCATTCAATTCTCGACCAGGCGAATCGATGACGCGTGCTCTGGCCTGGGGCGTTGGGCGGGCGCGCCGGATAGCAATTGAAGGCTTAACCGCCGTCGAACACACTGCTTCTGCTGGGTAGAGCTGCCCTTTCTCTGGCTGGCTCGGGATCGGAACTGAGCCAGCCTCTCTCCGCCGCCATATCGCGACAGTGAATAGAGGGGAGAGGGGTTACATCTGATCGGAGTACATTTGTACTCATGTGGTCACGAGTGCTGTCGCGCCGGGGAGGGGCTGGTGTGGGGGCACCACTTACAAGTTCCACCTAGGCCGCAATCACCACCATCGAGACATTTACCTGGTTGGGCTGCTGGCGCGATCGGCTCTGCGCTGGCAGATAGGGCGGCGGATATCCTCCGCTTGTCGGGCCAGGACAAGATCGTCTTGCCTTCAAGGTCGCGCAGCAGCGCATCCCGCTCGGCCAGCTTAGCTTCGGCGGCGTCGTATCTGTCGCCCAGCTTGTTGCGGTCTTCTCGGGCCTCGGCTAGCTGGGCGCGCAGGCCTTCGATAACCTTCATCTGCTCATCGGCCACGGCCTTCCAGCGCACGTTAGGATCGGCGTGGGTGTAGAGCTTGGTTCCATCTGCAGGCAATGAGCTGCATGCGGATTCAAGAATCCTAACCCTGTAACCAGAGGCGTCGATGCTGAAAACAGCCACCGGCTCGCCCTGGTGCTGCTCGGCTGGCGCTGCACCGGTCATTGGCCCCAGGCCAACAATCTGCAGCCCAGTCTCTGCTGCATCCCTCTCTGCCTCTTCTTTGGTCCACCAGAAGGCAGTACCAACCATCCAGGCTATGGGGTCGGGGTGGGGCTGCGGGGCTGGAACCTCGAATTCCTTCGAGGTGGCCAGAACGTAGCGACTACCACAGTCAGGGCATGCAGCCGCAATAACGTTCTTCCGCCCGCAGCCTGGGCACTTGTCTTCCACTGGCTCAGGGCCGCTCCAGTCGCATTCGTGGCACGCGCCGAGAGTGCTATGGGCGTCATCGATGCCGATGTGATTGCATCCTTCGCACTCTCGGACCTCCACGTAAATTCGGTTGCGCTTCTGCACTGGCGCAACGCTGACCATCTCTTTGTTGCTTGATCGGTTTTCTGTGGGAATGGGGATACCTCAAGTTGAGTTTCAGCTTCCGAAAAGACTGAGCTGCGATTCGGCGGGTTGTTCGCGAGCGGCGGTGACCTTGGCCAGCTCGTGCTCAATGCGCGCCTTGGCGATCGCCAAGTACTCCGGGTCGAGCTCGCAGCCGATGAACTCGAATCCTTCGCGCATAGCTGCTTTGCCAGTGCTGCCGCTGCCCATGAACGGGTCGAGCGCGGTACCGCCCGGCGGGGTTACCAGGCGCAGCAGGTAGGCCATTAGGTCGGTGGGCTTGACCGTGGGGTGGTGGTTGCCATTGCGCTTGGGCCAGTCCGCCTGCTCGCGCTCACGCATGGTGGCGCAGGCGGTCACAGCCGGCTGCTCGCCGGCAGAAAGCCCGTCGTTGCGATCGGCGCGGCTAGCCTTGGCGCAGTAGAAGAACCGCGCTGCGCTGCCCGAGTCCATGCGGCGCTCGCCAGGCTTCATTCTGAACCCGACCAGTCCGGCATTGCTGCTGTCTGCCGATGGTTCTGAGCCCCGGCCGCGCCGCATGGCTCCGTAGGCGTTTTGGGTCTTCCTGGCTTCGCTGTTGGTGCTGGCGCAAGCGAGCTGGCCGGGAGCGTCCGGGAATTGCTCGAGAACCACCGGGCTCCCGTCATGTACCAGGTTGGCCGGCCAGCGACCCACTCGCTCGGAATGATCAAGTCCATCCCGCTGGTCTTTCTTCCGCCCGCTTTCTTCCGCGCTTTTTTCACCAGGGCGCTTGGGGAAGGCGCCGTTTGCACCGCGGGAATGAGTCGATACAACCTCACTCCCGACTCGGCAACCGTCTATGTTCAGCGCCCCAGTGCCATGCGCAAGTACGTTCGCCGCTACAGTGCCAATAAGCGGCTTGCGCGCAACAGTGACTGGCTCAAGAGCAGGCTTGAGCGCCGTGCCCCAGCCAGCCATCCCGTCGACATCGTTTCCGATGTTGCGGGACTTAGGGAATCCAGATCCGTACACCCAGGCGATCATGTCGCGGATCTCGAAGCCGGCGTCCTCGATGCGCACGGCCATACGGTGCTGGGTGCGAGTGCCGGCGAACGCCAGCAGGTGGCCGCCAGGCTTGAGCACGCGCAGGCATTCCGCCCAGATATCGACGCTGGGCACGTCGTAGTCCCAGCGCCTGCCCATAAAGCGCAGTCCATAGGGCGGGTCGGTAACGATGCTGTCGACCGAGTTATCGGGCATGGCACGCATCGCATCGATGCAGTCGCCAAGGTGAAGCGTGTAGGTCATGGCTTGCTCCATGCGTGCAGGCGCCGCCCTCGCCGGGGAGGCGTTATCGTTGAATAGGGGAAGGCGCTGGCGGGCAGCGACGGAGGGTCAGGCGGCGGCGTCTTCAGCCGCAGGCTTTGGCTGGTAGACCAGCGTGCCGTCGAGGATGGCGGCCTTGATCGCTTCGAACTCCCAAGCGTAGTACTGCGACTCGACGTAAACCCGTAGCTCGGGGTAGTCGTGCTGCTTGCGGCGAATGAAGGCCTCGGCCGCTTCCTTGGTGAAGTGACTATTCACGATTTCCCAGCGCTTGTTCCAGCCGGTGACTGTGTGGTCGTCAAGTTCGCCCAGGAACTCCCACTGGTCGTCAGTATCAAGCTCGATGAAATTGCACTCGTATCGATCGTGCACAGCTAGGTCGATTTCGTGCTGCTCTTCCTCGTCGAGATCTGCCCAGTATTCCTCAGGGCTGAACCAGGTATTGCCATCCAGGCAGACCGCTGTCCCCTCGGCGTACTCGGGGTCGAACCCATAGTCGATCCGCTTCTGCTGCACAGTGAACAGGGCGCATGCCGTGTGGTGCCACTTCACGCCCTGGCCGTTGCAGTGATGGCGAAGGCGGGCAACGAAGTCCTGCCAGGTGTCGGCGTCCATCGGGTGGCCGGTTGCCAGGCTCGGGCTGGCTTCGGTATCGCTCATGGCTTTCTCCATGCATGGCGCCGCCCTCCGTGCTGGTGGCGGCATGGTGGCAATTTGGTTTTGTATGGGGTATTACGGGTGACCGGCATGGGGCCGGATTAAAGGAGACGCAGATGAGTCAGAACGACGGAGCAATCGAAATCACTCACAAGGGCGTACTCGTGCATGCTGCACCGTATGCACCTCAAGGCACCATCGAGCATTTCCACATCGTAAAACCTGGTTCGCTTGATGTGCTGCATACCGTCGAAGGACCTTGGGAATCGCAAGCCGCGGGCAAGGAAGGTGTGATCGCAGCGGTTGAGAAGCTTATTGAAGATGGCAAGATTTAATCTGCCAGCTCGATTCTCAGCGCCTCGCGCGCCCTAAAGTTCTCAAGCTTCCGCACCACAGAAGGCGAAACCGTGATTTCGTGGCGCGGAGGTGTCAACAGCGGCAGGGCACCGCCCGGGCCAAGCCCATGCAGGTGATGAATCATCAGCGTCATCGCCTCGCCCTGTTCCTCGATCCCAGCCCACTCCATCAGCTCAAGCAGCGCCTGTTTAGTCCCTGGTCGAACCTTCAAACGCAGGTCTTCTTCCTGCAAGCGCTCCGCCTTGGCCCTGCGCTTCTCGTCACGCTGCTGCTGCGTCAGAGCCATCATCGCCTCCATTGCGCACGAAGCGGGCGCCAGGCCCGATATCGAGCAGGTCGCACACCCGGTTGATGATCTTGAGCGCGGCGTCGAATACCTCGGCGTCGTCCGGTTCGCGGGCCAGGCGTTTCATGTTCGGCTGGTGCTCGAGGCAGACCTTGTCGACCAGGCGGCGAGCCAGCCTGCGCAGGTGATCGGCGCTGTCGTGAAGGCGAAGGCTCAGCGCAAACGCCAGGGCCACATCATCAGGCCGGTACCGTCCACCGCTGCGGGTGATGTACAGCTTTCGCACCGGCTTGCGCATTGATGCGTCGAAAAGGGATGCCATGCTCGACCTCCTGCAGGCCGCTTGGGGGAAGGTGCAAGTGCTCACGCCGCCTTGTTCTTAGCAGCGCGCTTCGGATTTTTCTGCTCAATCTCAAGGTCCATGTCGTTCCAGCCGGCCAGGAACCAGGAGCCGTGGAACGTGTGATAGGCGAATGGGTTAGCCAGCTTGCTGCCACCGGAGCGGCGGCAGTCCCGGCCTTCGTAGTAAACGCTGGGGTGCTCGCCGCGATCGCTCATGGCTATGCACCTGCCAAGTGGTGGAGCGGGGCGAACGGGATATCGTCGTCGAAGTTATCCGGCGGCGCCGACTGCTGGCTCTGCTGGGTCGCCTGGCGCTGCTGCTGACGGGGCTGCTGCCTTTGCTGTTGAGGCTGGCGCTGCTGCTGCCCGCCGCCCTGGCCGTCTGGCCTTCCGCCTAGAAGCTGCATGGTGCCGTTGATGTCGACGTGCACCTCTGTGCTGTACCGCTTGATGCCATCCTTTTCCCATTCGCGGGTCTTGAGCTTGCCTTCGATGTAGCACTGCGAGCCTTTGCGCAGGTACTCGCCGGCAATCTCCGCGACCTTGCCGAACAGCACCACCCGGTGCCATTCGGTTTTCTCGACCTTCTGGCCGGTCTGCTTGTCCGTCCAGGCCTCGCTCGTGGCCAGGCTCAGGTTGGTGACCGCGTTACCATTGGGCAGGTAGCGGACCTCGGGGTCCTGACCGCAGGCGCCGACTAGGATTACTTTGTTGATACCCCTCATGCTGCTTTCTCCGCGAGTTCTGCTTTGCGTTTATCTTTGGCGGCATTCAGCTGCGCCAGGTGGTCGGGCGATTGCTCAAGGATCCGGTATGCAGCCGAGTACACGCTCTGCAGCTCCTGCATCGTCTCGGTAACCGGGATCTTCGACAGCGCATCCTGCAGTGCCGTGGTCTGCAGCTCGGCCTGCGACTTACCGTCGTTCAGCCAGGCCAGCAGCCGACGCCCCGTGTCCTCGCTGATCACCTCGGGCTGGTCGAACAGCTTGGTCCTGTCCTTGCTGGCGATGGCAGCGTGGCCGTCGTGCGTGATGTCGAGCACCACGGTGAATTCGTAGTCGGTGCCGTCACGCTGCTCGGACTTCATGCCGAGCTTGATCACTTTCTTACCTTCGCCCTGCACCGTCTCCGTCTTGCTCCGCATGGTGCAGATGATGTGCAGCGGGCTGGTCAGGATCTTGTCCGTCAGCTTGCGGTGGCGCGGTGTGGTTTCGTTCCAGGCCGCCCAGGTGTTGCCCTTGAACTTCTGGTGCGCGAGCTTTTCGTTCGACTCCAGGCAGCCGCCGGAGCCTGTCCACTCGTGCGAGTAGCTGTCGATGATCAGTACGCTATAGCCGGCCTGTTCGGCGGCGGTGATCGCCTCGGCGTATCGCTCTGGCGAGTAGGGCGCGTGCAGCTCGAGCACGTCGAAGTCAGCAATGTCGGCGTACAGCGAAGCGCTACCGTGCTCGGTGTCGATTACCGCGATACGGCCGCCCAGGCCCTTGGCCATGAGCAGCGCTGACATGGTCTTTCCAGACCCGGATGGCCCAGCAAGTGCCAGCCGTAGCTTGGCCTGCTTGCGTTCGGCTTTCTTGAACATGGGGATGCCCTCAGTTCGGTTGGTTGTCCCACTGCCGCTCAATACGAGCGGCCTCGTCTTCATACTCTTTGCGCTCTTCGCCCTGGTACCGCTCAGGCGAGAACGATCCGACCGTCATCCAGTCGAGCTGGGCGGCCAGGCGGGGCGTTGTGTTCATGGGCGCCTCAGTAAGAAATGGCGATGTTCGGGATCTTGCGTTGAGCGATCAGGGTGATCGCCTGCTTTGCGCACTGCTCAGTCATGCCGCCAGCCACGAAGGCCTCCAGGGAAGTGCGGTTGATGCTGGCCCGGTGCGCCTTGTCGGACTCGCGGGCTTCCTGCTGGCGAAGGATCTCAGCGGCAGCGGCATCAGCACGTCGGCGCTCGTCTTGACGCGCCTGCTCGGCAGCCTCTTCGGCCTGGCGGGCGGCAGCCTGCCGTTCTTGCTCGGCCCGCTGCTCGGCGGCTACGCGATCTGCCTCGGCCTGAGCCTTGGCGCGCTCCGCCTGCTCGGCCTGCAGTTTCAGCTCAAGTTCACGGCGGTCTGCTACTGCTTTTGCCTCCTGCTCACGACGCTGGGCGGCTTCGCGCTCGGCCTGGGCCTTATGCTCGGCCTCCAGCCGGGCGCGCTCTGCTGCTTCCTGGGCGATGCGCTCCTCGCGCTCCTTCTGCTCACGGGCGGCAGTCTCAGCGCGCAGACGCTCCAGCTCTGCCTGCTCGGCTTCGTGCTTTTCCTGCCTGGCCAAGGATGCGCGTAGGGATTCCAGCGTTTTGGCCTTGGCTTGATGCGCCTCCGCTTCGAACTCCTCAAAGCCTTCGTCAATCACAACTGCTTCGGCCTGACTGATCTTGAAGCGGATACCCTCCGCAAATAGCGTTTCAACGTCCACCAGGTCGCGCAGCTGCTGGATGCGAGCCTGGTGTCGGTCAACCCGATCATCTTCGGCAGCCTGCCATGCGTTCAACGGGCGGCGGACTTCTTCCTGCCAAGCATCCAGAAGGTCACGCATGCGCTTGCGTTCGGCATCGACCTTCTTGGGGATCTCCTTGAGCTCAGCCACGAGCTCTTTGCCGACGTTGTCCAATGCGGTTTTGGAGCGGGCTACTTTGTAGGCGATCGAGGCGATAGCCTCACGACCTTTGCGAGTGGTCACATCCGGGACGAAGGCGTCGATCTCCTCGCGGATTTTACGAAGGTATGGGTCCAGACCGTTGGCAGCCTGGAAGACCTGGAGCGCGGTGTCTTTCGGCGGCACTGCAGCCAGTTCAGTTTGTGCGGACATGCGAATCTCCCGCGCCGTCCATGCGGTGGGCGCTGACAAGTTGGTTATTGGGTGATGCAGCCGGCTAGGGCGCTTGCGAGCATCCAGGCGGTGCACAGGGAGAGGGTGATGAAGCTGCCGCGCCACATGGCGTAGCGACGGGCGCGCTGGTAGCCGGTCATGGCCGCACGCGGACGGCGATGCGCCGGCCCTTCATGGTTACGGCGAGGCTGCGCTTGAGGCTAGCCACAGGTGTTTCGCGCGGAAGACCAACAGCTTCATTGAAGGGTATGCCGAAGCTGATCACCGCCAGGCTTCGCTCGATCTGCTCGAGCTGTTCGTCAATCAGGGATTTAACCGGTGCTGTGGTCATGAGGCCATCCTGTTAGCGATAAGCCATTGTTGGTGATCAGCCACTACAAAGCGGTTCAGCCGCTCCTTGTAGAGTCGCTGCTCGGTCAGGTCGATTGCGCCAGTGAGCCCCGCAAGGTCTATGGCCGTGTCGAGCTCGGCCCGAAGGACTGCGGTGAAACGCTCGCGCGCCCATTCAAAGCGCGACTCGATGAAATCGACTACGTCTTGCCTCGTCTTCCTGTTCATGCAGTCCTCCGGGCGGCACCTGAGCCGCACATGGCTTCCATCTTGTCGAGTGCCGCGGCAATCACCCGGCGGCTGGTAGCTTTTCGGTGTTCTTCTTGCTGGCGGATGATCGCAAGCCACGCTTGGTTGTTCGCAGCCGCCTGATCGGGGGTTATGTCTGCGGCCCAGTGGACGTCGTGATCACCGGAGATTCGGCGATCAAGCTCGCGGCCCTGTGCGCTGTCTGCGTAAAGCTCATGCTCGTGAGCCATGATCGCCTCCAGGTGGTGGATCAGTCGGTGTATGCGATGTACTTGAAACGGCCATTGCCGAAGTGCTCGAAGCGGCCGCCGAAGGTTCCGCGAACCTCGCGCTCAACCTCTTCGCGGCTCATGTGTTCCGGGTAGACGCCTTCCTTGATCATTGAGGCGTTGGTGTGGGGCACGAATCGCCAGCTGACCTTTGTGTTATCCAGCGGGGCATTTCTGGCGCGCTCCCACTCTTCGACCTGTGCTTTCCAGAAGTCCTTTTCCTTCTGGCTGATTGGCTCTGGCTCAGGAGCTGGGTCTTCCGACTCCTCCCAGCCACAAGCCTCGCAGTAGCCGCGTGGCGCAGTGCATGCCCCGCAGGGTGGGTTGATATGGCAGCTGCAGTTTTCTACATCGTGCGATTCGATGACGCCCTCACAGCCATCACGGCCGCAGGTATCACCCTCGCAATATCCGGGTTCGCTCATGGCGCCCTCCAGGTGGTGGGTTACTCGGTGGGTGGGGAAGGGAGGGGCTGCCAGTGGGTGACGTCGCGGTCATTGATTGGCTCATACCATCCCGCGTACTCGGCGCTCTCTTTGACGTCATACCAACCGAAAGCCTCGGTGATACCGTCCTCTTCGCCGCAATCATCATCAGGGTTGTACAGCCCATAGCCATTCAGGTACTGAGCAGAGAACACGAACGTCTGCCCTTCGACGACAGCGCAGACGATGTACTCTTTTGCTGTTCCTGATAGCTGCTGAGGCAGCCTGTCGCTGCACTTGATCCAGCCGCTCATGCTGCCTCCGGGTGCTTTTCGCCACAGAACATGCAGTAGTTGCCAAGCACATTGATGATCGCCTTGGCTTTGATCTCTTTGCCCTTGGCGGTAGTGCGAGTTCCGACAACCTCGCATTCCGCATATTGGCGTCCAGCAGGAATGAGCATGTAGCCCTGCAGGGTCGCCTTGGCGCCGGTGATTTCCGGGTGCCGCTCAGCTGCAGCCTTTTCGAATTTTTGTCTGCAATCGCACATAGGGAAGTCCTCTAGACCGCATTGGCCAGGCGCCAGGCGCGGGTGACCAAGCCCACCGTGAAAGGTGGCCTGGCGCCTGGCCAATGCGGTCGATGTGAAGGGAAGAGGTGTTGAACTAGGTGTTGCGGGAGTTGACGCTGAGTGAGTGGTACCGGCGGTGGGGTCTTAGCCCGAGCCGCCGGCAAATAGAATTGCTACTCGACGATGCAGATCCAGCGATGGTTTTGCCGGTATGGCGCTCTGGTAAATGCAACGTCTGTTACGAGTTTCATGCCGCGCTCTTGGAGAGCTTTGGTCAGTTGAGCGAGTGTCTCTGCCTGGATAGTCATTGCTGTTACCTCGTCAGATTTACTGCGTTCATAATTCCTGACCGAGCAGGCAATTAGCTGATTCAATATTTTTTACTGCTTTGAGGATGCATTGGGGTGTGATCTGGTGTTGAGCGCCCCGTATCCACGTTTCGGCGCATCCATCACGGCGCTTGGGTTTCAGCGGCCACGTCTCACAGATCACACTCCGATGCAGCCTGCGATGGGGAGCAGGGCATCGGGCAGTTAACGTCAGGCGGACGTGGTGTTGGTTGTTCAGTCGTCGTCGCCCTGGTTCAGCATCTTCTCGACGTCTGCCACCGTGGGCTTGTTCCAGTTCTTGATCTGACCTGTATCGAGGTCGATGTTCAGGATCAGGTAGTCGCCGTAGTGGTTACCCGGGAAGAAGTCCGGCACATATCCCTCGTAGCTGCAGACCTCATCGCCCTGGGCGTCTTGCAGGCCGGCGGCGAAGTCATCGCGCACCTTGATGTGCAGACGAATTTCGGTCACATCGACCTGCACCGTTTTCTGCTGGTTGATCTGCATGCGGCGTTCCTCGGTTGATTTCCCGGCAGCCACTCGTGCGAATGGCTGCGAGTGAAATCGGTATTGCGGGGCTCCGTTACTCGCCACGGTGGCCTGGGCGATTGCTTCATTGCTGCAGCCTCCACCGGTTCCCCGGAGTGGCCCGCTGTACCAGTGCATCAGCCCGTTCTGAGGGCTACCTGGCAGGGAGCGTTTGCAGCTCAACCCTTGGCCCGCTTGACGCTTTCAGTGAGGGAGCGCGCCGCATGGCTTCGAGCTGGCCAGTTCCAGAGCTGGCATGGGGATCGAATTTATTGCTCGCGCTGTACCGTTGCCGGGATCGATCCGCGAGGTTCCCATCGATGTGTAAAGAGCGGTGAGGCTTGAGGGCCTCGGCAGTCCCTCGTGAGTGACTGCTGTGTTGAGGCAAATATCACGCAATGTGTTTTTTATGTCAACACGAAATGTGATTTATTTTTTCGAGGCCGTGTTGAAAATCTTCCAAGCGAAGCGTGTTCACCTTTCACAGGGCGTGATGTATGCTTTGCTAAATACTGGATGGATGTACAGTTAACGGAGGAAGGTATGGCCAAGCAGAAGAAGTCGAACCCGCAAGCACGCCATGAGATGACCGGGCTGGAACGCTTGGGGCTGCGGGTCTCGTCGATGATCAATCACCCCATCGCGCAGGCTCAGCGTTGGGTGACTATCCATCGCCTGGACACGGACGGTGACATGGAGTGGGAGGAGGTGATGGGCCTGCTGGCCGAGACGCCAGAACTGGACCTGACGTTCAATGACGACGAGAGCGTGACGGTACGGTGTAAGCGTCCGGCGAACTCACCTTGCGTAAGTCAGGCCGGCACCCACTGATGCGGCAGCAACTGTCCGATCTCACTG